>JBATIW010000057.1:0-4341 GCA_049668005.1 Maribacter sp. | reverse complement strand
ATTCATGCCCACCAAATACTCCGTTGAGATATTTGTAAGCAATAAGGAACCAGCGATAACTATACCCGTAAGCGATCTACCTCCTAAAAAATAACCATCTTTTGTATTTAGTTTATCACGACGAAGTCTCCAAGTAGCATACAAAGCCACGAACCCGGTGAACAGTAGAAAGGTAAAAAGAGCCATTCCCTAAAAATAGGGATAAAAATCAAAAATCAACCTTAGTGGCAGGTGTTGTAGTTAGCTAGGGTTCTCTCCATGATGCAGTCTAGTCCAGATAATACCTTTTATCAAAATGTGTCTTTAGTAAATATACCTGAACCCCTACAAAAAATGCCAAGCCTATAAAAGCATAAACATAAATGCTTGAAATATTAAAATCCGGTAATCGCTCAGTAAGGTTCAATTGACCAATTTGTTGCATTTTCATCTCTGGAAGCCAAATGAATTCCATATCGATATTCCCATAAACCAAATAAGAGAAAATCATAATTAAAATTGCAGCGCCCGAATACCAGATATTTTTGGGAATTAGCGGTTTATAAACCGTCACCTCACTATGCTCCTTTAGTGTTTCAATTTTGGATATAACAGTATCTGTAAAATTCAAGGAGGGTTTTTCCAAGCCTTCTTCTTTTATCCTGTCCTGGATAAATTGGTCGAATTTTGTTTTTTTATCGTCTTGCATAACCACTGATTATTTCGGGTTCAAGTTTAGTTATTAAAATATCATGTAATCGCTTTCTTGCCCTGAACAATTTCACTTTCACGTTATTTGCACTTAGTTCCATTATTTCAGAAATTTCATTCAACGAAAGTTCTTCATAATAATGTAAGGTAATTAATATGCCATCATCACCGGGCAATAATTGCAATGCTTCTTTAATAGTTACCTTTTTCTCAATCTGTTCCAATTGATTCATAATTCCATCTTCTTCAACGATATGGTTTTCAACCAAGCCTTCAATTGGTCTTAGAATTGGGGTCCTTCCTATTTTTTTAATAGCGTCCAAACTTCTATAATAAGCAATTTTGTACACCCATGTTGAAAATTTAGAACCTCCTTTAAAACTTCCCAAGGCATTGTAAACCTTTAAAAAAGTATCCTGTGCAATTTCTTCGGCCTCTTCCCTGTTTTTGACCATACGCATTGCCAAAGTATAGACCATATACTTATAGCGGTCTACGAGTACCGTAAAGGCCTTCATATCTCCTTTTAATGTCCTTTTTATATAAGGTTGGTCTTGCTCAAGGTTCATCTGCTACATATGACGTGTATATTGGGATCCTGGTTACATAAAATATGAAAAAAACACGAGTTTGTGTAACCAGGGTTAATTAATCGGCGTCATACTTGATGAACGAGTTTATTAATCAATTAAAAAAGAATCATATCATGGTAGGAACAGTATTTGTTTTCATTAGTTTATTCATAGTCATTTTTGGCATTGCCTATTTGCATTACTCAACAAGAAACAAGGAACGTTTGGCATTAATTGAAAAAGGGGCCGAAGCAAGTATTTTTGTGAAAGGGAAAAGTGAAAAGACAGCACCAGTGTGGAAAGTGCTTGTTTTAAATTTGGCCTTGTTGTTAATGGGCATAGGAGCTGGAATAATGATAGGGGGTATTTTAGGCTCCAATTTGAACGTAGATTGGGAAATTGCCATGCCAGGCTCAATCTTTCTAATGGCAGGAACAGGTTTATTGGTTGGTTTCTTCTTAACCAAAAAACTGGACAAGGAAGAATAAGACCAAACATTACAATAAAATGGGATAAAAGAAAACCAAGGCTTACACCTTGGTTTTTTCATTATTAATAAAAAAGAAGTGTTAATCAACCTTATTGATAGTTTTCTCTTCAAACTTTTTAAAACATCAAATCTTATGTATCTTACTTAAACAAAGTGAGCAATTACATGGAGCATAATCTAGACTTTAATTTTCAAGTCCTATTGGATTCGATTGGATTAATTCAAGGTGTTACCCTAGGTGTGTTGCTTATTATTTTAAACAAGCGTAAATATAGGAGCACCTTATTTCTAGGTCTTTTTTTGTTATTCTTCTCATTGGAGTTGGCTACTTTCATTTCAATGGATCCCAAAGTATCAGCTGAATATCCTAAGTTTTTCCTTTTGCCTTTCAATTTTGCATGGTTGCTACTCCCATTGTTCTTCATCTACACCCAACAAGTTTCGGTACTTTCCAGTAACAAGATCAAATATTGGATACTCTATCCGGGTATTGTCGCATTTTTGATACAAGTAGTCATTTTTTGGCTCCCGGTAGAAAATAAACAAATCATTTTCGAAAATGAATGGTACGCGCTTATTTTATGGGTCTTTGGCTTTTTCTATTCCTGGATTATTGGTATTTGGAATTTGCGATTACTCTATAAGCATAGCGCGGAAGTAAAGAATACATACTCTTATATAACACTCAAAGAATTACGATGGGCGCGGTTTTTTTTAATCTATCTCTTAGCTAACTCTGTGACAAGCTATATTTTGACCGATGTTCTCCCCATTTTTGGTTATCCAGAAAATTTTTATTCTAAAATCACTTTTTCAGTGATGGACTTGATTGGCATTTATTGGGTCTCATACTTTGGCATTGTACAACGTAATGTGCGCTCAGTCTTGAGTAAAAACTTACTGCCTGATGCTTTACAAAACAAACCCATTGCCGATACTAAATTGAACTCAATGATGCCTGAGGGGTTGGAAGGATTAATGAAGAAAATTGATGATCATATGACGTGCAACGAAAGTTTTACAAATCCGGACCTTACCATTGCGGATTTGGCCAATGATTTAAAACTACATCCAAAACCTGTATCTGTCGCCATCAACACCCACAGTCAACAGAACTTCAATTCTTATGTTAATCAACTTCGCATAAATAAGGCAAAGATGCTATTGAAGGACCAATCTTTAAGCCATTTCAGTATAGAGGGTATTGGCGAAGAGGTAGGTTTTCATAGCAAAAGTGCTTTTTATTCGGCCTTCAAAAAAGTTACAGAAACAACACCTGCCAAATACAAGGAACGAATTGCCATTTAGCTGAATATTTCTTCAAACTTTTTAAAGCGTCAAATCTTATGTACCTTACTTAATAAAAGCGAGCTAAAACATGGGGCAAAATCTAGACTTCAATTTTCAAGTCATATTGGATTCGATTGGATTGATACACGGCGTTACCCTAGGTGTTTTGCTTATTATTTTAAACCGGCGTAAATATAGGAGCAGTTTATTCTTGGGCCTTTTTTTGGTATTCTTCTCATTGGAATTGGCTATGTTCATTTCGATAGACTCCCAAGTATCAGAAAGATACCCTAAGTTATACCTTCTGCCATTCAACTTTTCATGGTTGCTTTTCCCATTATTCTTCATTTACACCCAACAGGTATCTGTACTTTCCAAAGACAAGACCAAATATTGGTTGCTATATCCGGGGATTGCTTCATTCTTAATTCAAGTAGCCATTTTTTGTTTACCGTACGAGACTAAACAAGTTATTTATTTAAATAAGTGGTATGATTTATTTATATGGGTCTTTGGTTCTTATTATTCCTGGATCATCGGTATTTGGAATTTACGACTGCTTTATAGACACAGAATTGAAGTAAAAAATACATACTCATATGTAACCTTTAAAGAATTACAATGGGCTCGTATTATTCTAATCTATCTTTTATCGATATCCGTATTCACCCATCTTCTAAGTTATGGGTATGCCAAATTATTTCATTATAAAGTCTACTTATCAATAATTGATATAATTGCTATCTATTGGATATCCTATTTTGGTATAGTCCAACGGAACATAAGTTCGGTGCTAACCAATAAATTGTATACTCATAATTTACAGGATAATTCCATCGAGCAAAAAGAATCAACAATTATTGAACCAAATAAGCTAGAGGAAATTATGTTGAAGATAAATGATCATATGACACGCTTCGAAAGTTTTACAAATATGGACCTTACCATTGCGGATTTGGCCAATGATTTAAAACTACACCCAAAACCTGTATCGACCGCCATTAATAGCCGCAGTCAACAGAACTTTAATTCGTATGTGAACCAATTTCGTATCGAAAAAGCAAAATCCCTCTTAGCAAAGGAAAAAATGGAAAACTTAAGCATTGAAGGAATTGGAAAAGAAGTAGGTTTCCACAGCAAGAGTGCCTTTTATGCTGCATTTAGGAAAGAGACAGGGACAACCCCGACCAAATTCATTGAACAGTCCAAGCTTAATTAGCTACATGCTTCTACTCAAATAACTTAATAATTGATCATCCTTAAAATTTGTTCTAAGAAACTTTTTAATCGCTATAATCT
>JBATIW010000056.1:0-2432 GCA_049668005.1 Maribacter sp. | reverse complement strand
CAAAAGAAATTGAACAAGGAGTTCCTGATATAGAAATACTTAAAGCTATTGAAAAGCATAATTCTGACTTGTTGATTATTGGAACAACTGGCAAATCAGGTATCAGTAAGATTTTAATGGGTAGTGTAACAGAAAAAGTGATCAGGAAAATACCAAGTTCTTTTATTACTATAAAAAATGAAAATATTATAATTTTGGAATTAGAATCCAAAATCAGGGATATAGAAAACCACTACAAAATAGCCCAACAACTTCTTGAAGATGGTTTATTTGAAGAATCCATAAATGAGTTTAAAACTTGTCTGAACATTAGTTTTATGCACTTGCCTTCTCTAAAAGCACTAGTTAATACTTATAAGAAACTAGGGGATACAACTAATGAAAAAAAATACAGCGATATGAAGACTCAAGTTATAGACAAAATGTATAATGAAAAAATAGAATCTGAAATTAGAAAGTTTAAAGGCAAATAGGCTCATATTTTAAGCACAAAACCTTAGATCGTATATGAAAAACAGCGGATTAAGCGCTAAAACGAAAGAATGACATTAAATTAAGGTCGTAGAACTGAAATTTAGCAGGTAAAAAGCCGCTACCCTTCATATACAAGACATTTAATAAATTATTATCATAATTTTAGTTCAAAGTACCTGTTGTAAAGTTTTTCAACTCACAAAAAAAATTGCATATGAAATACATTGGAAATAACGTTACGAGAATAAGGAAGATTATATTAATATTTACACTAACATTTGGCCTCGTTTCAGCTTGTGATGATGGTTGTAACGATTGTATCGACTTAACCTCTAAAAGCATTCTTGTCGTCGACCCCTCTGGCATTAATCTCTTGTTTGGTAGTATGGCCATTTATATTCCAGAAAATGTAATTATTAGAGGCTCGGATGGAGAACTAAAGCCCGTTTTAATTGATGAAAGTACGAACACAATGCAGTTTTTTTTAGAAAGGGATATTGAGGAATATTCTTTAATTCTATCAGAGAGTAACGTTGAGATTTTAACTTTTGAACTTGCTGAACGCAAAAGTGAAAGGTGTTGTGGCACACAAACTGTTTCTACCAAAACAAGTTTAAATGGCAATAGTATAGAAAACTCAGAGCTGATTACTATTATTAAATAAAGGATCAGACGGAATGAACAAGGACTGCCAACTAATATCGAAAATGTTTAATTATACTCTTCGCACGAATAAAGACACACTACAACAAAACCTATAAGCAATTGCTTGCCTGCCTGTCGGCAGACAGGTTCTTGCCTACTTCCAAAAAATCCGCAAGGATTTTTTATTCGGTTTGTATTTGCTAAATTAGGTGCTTAACCAGCGCAACTAATCCTATACAAAACCTTAGGCACAATTTTTGTCCTAAACATGAAAAGCAGGTCTATGTTTAGAATCACTTTTATACTCTTACTTGGAATATTGACTTCTTGCAGCTCAGATGACAAGGCCAGAAGCCCGGATGACAATACCTCAATCCCAAATGAAGATAATGCACCAAACCTTCCAAGTGAAAGTGTTGAAACCATTGAGATATTCTATTACAGCAAGAGGAATGGGGTGAATAACATCTACAAATCTGACTTAAACGGTAATGAAACCTCAATAATAGTTGACCCTAATAATCATGATTGGTGGATAAGGGTTTCCCCCAATAAACAAACAATACTTTGGTACAAATCCCCACTCAATGTTTCTTCAGAAAATGAATTCAACAATTATGAACAAGCCGAATTATGGATGGCGAACTTGGATGGCTCAAATCCACGAAAAGTGATTGACCTTGTCGATTTTAACTGGTCAGCACAGGGAGTAGCCGATTGGTCCCCAGACGGCACAAAATTGGTTATGGCCGCCAAAGAACAAAATAATTGGGGTATTTATATCACGGATCAAAACGGTCAAAATCCTGTTCGAATCAGTCAGGGTACGAATGTGGATTATGCCGACCCGAGCTGGTCTCCAAATGGCCAAAAAATTGTGTTCAGTAAATTTGTAGGTCTAAATCTCGAAGTACATGTGATGAACATAGATGGGACCGATGAAATTCAACTTACGGATAATGATGCCTTTCAAAATTATGATCCTTATTGGTCACCAGATGGTAAGGAAATAGCTTTTGAGAGTAAATGGACTATCTTGGACTGTATCTTATTGGGAAAATGGGCCATAAGAAAATATAATTTCGATACGGGCCTTACCACAGATGTCATCAAGGATGACAATAGGAATGGTCTGGCACGTTGGACCAAGGATTCCGAGGAACTATATTTTAGTGTTTCGGTTTGCGGTGAATATGCTAGAATAGCACGAATGAATCGAGATGGAGGTGCCGTCGAGACGCTGTTGGAAGATGTAAATTTTCCATATTATGACTGTGACTTAGTTGAATGAATAAACTGTGCCTAACAATGCC
>JBATIW010000055.1:0-6482 GCA_049668005.1 Maribacter sp. | reverse complement strand
GGATAAGGATGCTTATACTATCGAAGAAACTGTTCCTGCTGTAACTAAAACAGTTACTAAAGAAGTTATGAAGGAAAAAGGTGGATTAACAACTTGGAAAGAAGTTGAATGTTCTTTGGTCGAGTACCAAGCCTTACCTATTAATTGGAATTTAGGTAGTGCAACCTTGACTTCTGCTGCCAAAAGCATCATCGACTCAAGATTAATGCCTGTTTTACAACAAAACCCAGGTGTTAAGGTAGAATTAGCTTCGCATACTGACGTTAGAGGTAAAGCTAGTTCTAACCAAGATCTTTCTGAGAGAAGAGCTAAGGCCGTAGCTGATTACTTGATTACAAAAGGTGTTAACTCAAGCTTATTGGTAGCCAATGGTTACGGTGAGAACAAAGTTAAGAACAGATGTAAAGAAGGTGTTTCTTGTACTGAAAGAGAGCATGCTGTTAACAGAAGAACAGAATTTAGGTTGATCAACAACTAAATAAGGAATCACTAACCGGAATCAAAAAAGGGCCTTGACGATAATGTCATGGCCCTTTTTAAATTCCTATTTTTTTGATTATTTGTATCTATTCAATAATTCCAAATGATATTGAATTTCACCATTCATGCTATAGCCTGAGTATTCATCAAGCGCATTGCCTTTGGTATTTAAAATTTTGAGTAATGGAAAAACACCTTTCTTGTTAAACTTTCCCATGACTTCTTTGTTATGTGCCATTTGCTCAGTAGAGAGCAGATCTCTATTTCTAGGCATATCTACATATAATAGCACGTATTCTTCCGATAATGCTTTAAACTCCGCAGAATCAAATAAGTCTGTTTTGAGCATTTTACAAGGTGGGCACCAGTCACTTCCCGTAAAATAGAGCAATACGTTCTTGCTTTCTTTTTCAGCCACCTTCATGGCTTTGTCATAGTCTGTTAACCATTTAGAGTCTTTAACGACCTCAAAGTCCGCCTGTGCACATAAAACCATCGGTAAAAGGAATAAAATAAGAGCTTTTTTCATTTTGATGCTTTTTTATGTATATCAAGAAATTTGTATATCATCTACTTGAATAACGAATCCATTCCCGGAATATTGGGCATTCCTTCCTTGGCAACAGCCGCAAGTTCAGTTTCATTAACGTTCGTAGCCTTTTCTATGGCCTTATTCAAGGTCAATATTAAAAAGTCCTCTAGCTGTTCCTTATCCTGAAGCAAACTATCATCTATTTTGATTTCCTTAATCGCTCTATTCGCAGTAATTGATACAGAAATCAAGTTATCAGATGAATTTTCCTGTAAATAGACCGTATCCAATCTTTTCTTGGTTGCCGCTACTTTTTCTTGGTTTTCTTTGAGTTTACCCATCATACCCATCATATCTCCAAACATAATTACTTATTAAATTAATAAGTTCAAAATTACTAAATTGCGCCGAAATACAAATTAGTATGATACATATGGGAAAAAGAATGTTAGTTTTTATAGTAAGTCTTACTTTAGCCGTTTCATGCCAAAATGAAAAGAATACGATGACAAAACCCGAAGCCCCAGTAGCTAAAAAATTTCCAGTGGAACTAGTAATTCATAATGACACCAGGGTTGATGATTACTATTGGATGAATGATCGTGAAGAGTCAGAAGTAATTGCCCATTTAGAGAAAGAAAACAGCTATTACAATGCATTGACTGCCCATACCAAGGATTTTCAGACAAGTCTATTCGAAGAAATGAAGTCAAGGATCAAGGAGGATGATTCATCGGTTCCTTATAAGCGAAATGGATATTGGTATGTGACTAGATATGAGACTGATAAGGGCTATCCTATTTATAGTCGGCATAAAGGGTCTTTGGACGCCCCTGAGGAAATCATGTTTAATTGCAATGAAATGGCCGAAGGGCATGAATTTTTTAATTTAGGCGGAATAGCGATAAGTCCCGATAATAAATTGGCCTCTTTTGGGGTGGATACTGTTTCCAGAAGACAATATACCATACAGATCAAAAACTTGGAAACTGGTTTGGTATATGCTGATAAAATTGATAATTCTACCGGTGGGTCCGTATGGGCAAATGATAGTAAAACGTTGTTCTATAGTAAGAAGGACCCTGTTACCTTAAGATCGGATAAAATCTACAAACATAAATTCGGGACGAATGCCGGTGAAGATAAAATGGTTTTTCATGAAGAGGACGAAACTTTTGGAACTTATGTGTATAAGTCCAAATCAAAAAAATATATTATTATTGGATGCTATAGTACTTTGACTTCTGAATTCCATACGCTCAATGCAGATACTCCAGATGCTGATTTTAAAGTGTTCTCGCCGCGTGAAAGGGGATTGGAATATTCTATTTCCCATTATTCGGATTCGTTTTATGTGCTCACTAATAAAGATAAGGCGAAGAATTTCAAATTAATGAAAGTAGGTGAGGGGAGTACTTCTTCAGACAATTGGGAGGACTTTATACCACACCGGGAAGATGTTTTACTTGAGGATATAGATATCTTCAAGGATTATTATGTGCTTTCTGAACGGGAAAACGGTTTGAACAGATTAAAAATTTCACGTTGGGACGATAAGGATAGTTATTACTTACCTTTTAAAAGCGAAACATACACTGCATATGTTAGTACAAATCCTGAGTTTGATACTGATACTTTGCGATATGCATATAATGCAATGAACACTCCAAGTTCAGTTATTGATTTTAATATGCAAACTAAGGGTCAAGTAGTCAAAAAGGAGCAAGAAGTCCTTGGGGGTATTTTTAAAAAGGAGAATTATAAAACAGAACGAATCTGGGCTACGGCAAGAGACGGCGTCAAAGTACCCATGTCAATAGTTTATCACAAAGACACAGAGTTAAGTGCTAATACACCGGTTTTACAATATGCATATGGATCATATGGGTCTACCATTGACCCCTATTTTTCAACGGTAAGATTAAGCCTCTTGGATCGCGGTTTTGTATTTGCACTTGCCCATGTTAGAGGCGGACAATATTTGGGAAGACAGTGGTACGAAGATGGTAAATTATTGAAAAAGAAGAACACATTTACAGATTTTATTGATTGCTCTAAACATTTAATTGAAAATAAGTTTACTAGTGCAGATCATCTTTATGCAATGGGTGGTTCTGCCGGTGGTTTATTAATGGGTGCGGTCGTAAATATGGCACCGGAACTTTATAATGGGGTAATCGCATCAGTACCTTTTGTGGACGTTGTTACTACCATGCTGGATGATTCAATTCCTTTGACAACTGGGGAATTTGATGAATGGGGCAACCCTAGTAACAAGGAATTTTATGATTATATGAAATCATATTCCCCTTATGATAACGTTATAGCTAGGAACTATCCCAATTTGTTGGTTACAACAGGATTACACGATTCCCAGGTACAGTATTTTGAACCTGCAAAATGGGTGGCTAAAATGAGAGAATTAAAGACTGATAATAATTTATTGTTATTTGTTATTAATATGGACGCAGGACATGGTGGTGCTTCAGGGCGTTTTGAATCCCTGAAAGAGGTTGCCAAGGAATATGCATTTATGTTAGATTTAGAAGGAAAAATCGAATAATAAAAAAAAAATAGTAATTTTGTCGGGGAATTTTAACAATTTCTTAATTGTTCTAAATTTCAAAACTTAGACCGCCTTTATGGAACATAAGATAAATGCTTACAATAGCATCCTAGATTTAATAGGAAACACCCCACTGATAAAACTGAATAGATTAACCGCGAACTTAACCGGTAATTTTTATGCCAAGGTTGAAGGTTTCAACCCAGGGCATTCGGCCAAAGATAGGATAGCATCCTATATTATCGAACAAGCCGAAAAGAAAGGGATATTGACCGAAGGGAGTACGATTGTCGAAACTACTTCAGGTAATACTGGCTTTAGTTTGGCTATGGTGAGTATAATCAAAGGATATGATTGTATTTTGGCAGTTAGTTCAAAATCTTCCAAGGATAAGATAGATATGCTTAGGTCAATGGGAGCAAAGGTTCATGTTTGCCCTGCACATGTTAGTGCTGATGACCCAAGGTCATATTATGAGGTTGCCAAACGACTACATGAAGAGACCAAAGGTTCAGTATACATAAATCAATATTTTAATGAATTGAATATTGATGCACATTATGCAACAACCGGTCCTGAGATATGGGAACAAACAAATGGAAACATTACCCATCTTGTGGCTTGTAGCGGCACAGGGGGAACCATTTCAGGAATTGCCAAATTCTTAAAGGAGAAGAACCCAAATGTAAGGGTCATTGGAGTTGATGCCTTCGGTTCTGTTCTAAAAAAATACCATGAAACCGGTAAAATTGATGCTAACGAGATTTATCCATATAGAATTGAAGGACTAGGAAAGAACTTGATTCCATCAGCTACTGATTTTGATTCAATTGATGAATTCATTAAGGTAAGTGATGAAGAAAGTGCCCATACAGCGAGGGAGTTGGCCATGACTGAAGGCATATTTGCCGGGTATACCAGTGGAGCGGCAATGCAGGCCATAAAGCAATTGAATGCTTTGGGTAAATTTGAGAAAGATAGCAATGTAGTTGTAGTTTTCCCGGACCACGGTTCTCGTTATATGAGTAAGATCTATAGTGATCAGTGGATGGAAGACCAGGGATTCCTTGCAACTGAGGTTGAGAAAGAAACACAAAAAGTACAGTTTGTAAAATAGTATTTGGTTTATTTGAAAAATATAAAAGCGACGATGGTAACATCGTCGCTTTTTTGTTTGGTCATAAATAAGTTATGAATGCTAATGAAAAATCTATATTTTTGCAGCTAAACCAACTAGGTATAATGAAAGACTTATTTGAAAGAATAATTGAGAATAAAGGCCCGCTGGGAAAATGGGCTTCTCAGGCAGAAGGATATTTTGTTTTTCCAAAATTAGAGGGTCCTATTTCTAATAGGATGAAGTTTCAGGGCAAAGAGGTAATTACTTGGAGTATCAATGATTACTTGGGCTTGGCAAATTTACCAGAAGTTAAAAAAGTTGATGGAGAAACTGCAATGGAATATGGGGCAGCATTTCCTATGGGTGCTCGCATGATGTCTGGGCATACTGAATTCCATGAACAATTGGAGCAAGAATTAGCAACTTTCGTGAACAAGGAATCTGCCTATCTTTTGAATTTTGGATATCAAGGAATTATGTCGGCTATTGATGCCCTGGTGTCAAAAGATGATATCATTGTTTATGATGTTGATTCCCATGCTTGTATTATAGATGGTGTTCGTTTGCATATGGGTAAACGGTTTACTTTCAAACATAATGATATAGAGAGTTTAGAGAAAAACTTAGAACGTGCCAAGAAAATGGCCGACCAAACAGGTGGTGGAATTTTGGTGATTTCGGAGGGTGTCTTTGGAATGCGGGGCCAGCAAGGTAAGCTAAAGGAAATAGTTGCCTTAAAGAAAAAATTTAATTTTAGATTCGTTGTTGATGATGCGCATGGTTTTGGAACTTTAGGTAAAACCGGTGCGGGAGCAGGGGAAGAGCAAGGCGTGCAGGATGATATTGATGTGTACTTTGCAACTTTCGCCAAATCTATGGCAGGAATAGGGGCATTCTTGGCTGCCGATAAGGAAATCATTGACTATTTAAAATATAATTTACGTTCACAGATGTTCGCTAAATCGCTTCCAATGATCTATGTTAAGGGAGCTTTAAAGCGTTTGGATATGTTGCGCACTATGCCGGAGCTAAAAGCTAAGCTATGGGAGAATGTGAATGCCCTTCAAAATGGACTTAAGGAAAGAGGTTTCGATATTGGGACTACCACAAGTTGTGTAACACCAGTGTACCTAAACGGAAGTATTCCAGAGGCAATGGCCTTGGTTAAGGATTTAAGGGAGAACTACGGAATTTTCTGCTCTATTGTTGTTTATCCTGTAATTCCCAAAGGCTTAATCCTTCTAAGATTAATTCCTACCGCTACCCATAATATGGTAGATATTGAAGAAACTTTAGAGGCATTCTCAGCAATTAGGGAGCGTTTGGAAAACGGTACCTACAAGAGATTATCCGCAGCTGTCGCAGCTGCAATGGGGGAGTAGATTAATATTCCATATAAAAAATACTGAAGTCCAAATTCCAATGTCAAAATTAGGATTTGGATTTTTTTGTAACTACTGCAGATCTTTCTTGTATGTTCTTCGCCGTTTATAGATTTCCGGCTTAAAATGTTTCCAGATTTGTTTTATGGCAATGTTATCTTCCAATTCTGGGGTACGAATACAATTTTCAATTTTTTTTGCTGAAAATGTCTTGTGATATTCATTGAAAATAACAGCAGTTACGCCTTTGTTTTGGTATTCAGGATGTACACCTATCAAGTAAAAAATAACGTCTTTACTACGCTTCTTTGCCCTTAATAAATGGAATATGCCAAAAGGGAACAATCTACCCTTAGACTTTTGAAGTGCTTTTGAGAATGAGGGCATTACAATACCAAAAGC
>JBATIW010000054.1:0-2481 GCA_049668005.1 Maribacter sp. | reverse complement strand
ATTTTTGGGATGTGGAAAAATCAGGAGGTGGGGTTACTATGGATATGGGTTGCCATGCCATCGAATTTTTCAGATGGATGAACGGGAGAAAACCCATAAAATCAGTTTATGCACAAATGACAACAAGTGTCCATAAAGATAAAACCATAGGGGATGATAACGCTATCATTATTCTTGAATTTGAGAATGGTGTTATTGCAGTAGCGGAAGAGAGTTGGACCAAACTTGGTGGAATGGATGACCGAGCAGAGATTCATGGCTCTGAAGGAGTTGCCTATGCCGATGTGCTCCAAGGAAACTCAATTCAAACCTACAGTAAAAAAGGTGTTGGTTACGCCGTGGAAAAAGCTGGAAATACAGTCGGTTGGAGTTTTACCATGTATGAAGAAATATGGAATTATGGTTTTCCACAGGAATTTGCGCATTTTGTGGATTGTGTAAAGAACGACAAAAAGCCAGCGGTTACAGGAGAAGATGGGAGAGCGGTCTTAGAAGTGATTTTCGCGGCCTATGAATCGGCCGGAACACACAAGAAAGTTTTTATGCCATTTAAGTCAGATGTAGATAAGCCCTATAAATTATGGAAAAAACGAAGTTAAAACGCTAATTATGGACCGAAGAAAAGCACTGATACTCACTTCTAGTATCATGGGAACTACAATTATCGGCTCGAATTTATTTCTATCGGGCTGTACCCCAAAAATAAAAGACAAAAGGCTCTTTTCCGACTCCGATGTTTTCTTGTTGGATGAAGTTGGCGAGACTATATTACCGGAATCAAATCGTTCACCTGGTGCAAAGGCAGCAAAAATAGGTCTGTTCATGGTTAGTATTGTATCTGATTGCTATGATGAAAAGGAGCAGGCAATTTTCAAAAAAGGAATCAATACCTTACAGCGAATGGCCAATAATACATATTCCAAAGGTTTTTTGGAGCTTGATCAAAAGCAAAGACATGATCTGTTGGTGCTATTGGACAACAAAACCAGATCGTTTGCAGAAGAAGAACCCCAACATTTTTTTTCTATGATGAAACAACTGACAATTTGGGGTTATTTCACTTCGGAACCTGGAGCTACCAAAGCATTGCGATATGTTCCCGTGCCAGGCGAATTTAAAGGATGTATTCCCTATAATAAAGGAGATAAAGCTTGGGCATAATATGAAAATACAATATTGTAGCGATTACAATGCAATGAGCCAATTGTCTTGCGATTCCATTGTTTCCGATCTACGAAAACAGCCAAGACAATTAATTTGTATGTCAACTGGTAATTCCCCAACCGGAACCTATAAAAAATTAGTCGGCGTTTACAATGATGACCCCCAGCTTTTCAATGAATTGATAATTACAAAATTGGATGAATGGGGAGGTATTGATTCCAAAGAACCAAGCTCTTGTGAATCCTATATTCAAGGGAAAATAGTACAACCCTTGGCTATACCCCAAAACCGTTATATATCATTCCAAAGCAATCCGGTTTCTTCCAAAAAAGAATGTGACAGAATACAAACTGAAATTCAAAATAAAGGTCCAATAGATATTTGCATTTTAGGACTGGGACAAAATGGGCATATCGGTTTCAATGAACCGGGAGATAGTTTAACCCCGAACTGTCATGTAGCGGAACTCACTGCTGATTCACTAAACCATCAAATGATAAATGCCCTGGATAAAAAGCCAAGCTATGGGTTGACCTTGGGAATGGCCGATATTCTTCAGTCCAAAAAAATAATTCTGCTTCTAACCGGATCTAAAAAGAAGGAAGTTATCACAAAACTATTGTCAAGACAGGTTACGACTTATTTACCGGCCTCATTTTTATGGCTGCACAACCAAGTTGAATGTTATATCGACGAAAATTCGGTTTAATTCAAGAGACGTAGTAATTAAGATTTTGACTGGTTAAATTGAATTAATTCTACTAGGCAGGAATGATGATCAAGAAACCCTATTTTTTCGCTAATTCAACGGTAGTTCGAGTACTACTTAGATTGATAGTTCCACAATCCTGAAAAATCCCGCATGATATTCCTTTTCTGACCAAGGGTGCAACTGTTCTTATTTTCTTCTTTGCCAAAGCTTCAATTTGTGGAGATAAGTAGTTCATGGTGTGAAATTTAATGACCCCTAAGTGATATCAATCTTAAAATTAGTTATACTTTCCTAACGCTTTAAATGGCCTTTTAATATAGGTTTATATCACTTTTTTACATTTTTATTAATTGTGATGTGATTTTTTTGCAACAACAGACACTAATGAATCAAACCAATGCCAATACATGGAAAGGGAGAGTGAATTTGTTCAAGTTATAAAACAGAACGAAGGACTAATTTTTAAGATTACCACGATTTATACTGATAATAGGGAAGACCAGGAAGATCTTTATCAGGATATTGTATATCAGCTATGGAAATCATTCAATTCATTTAGGAATGAAGCAAAATTCAGTACATGGATGTACCGCATAGCATTGAAC
>JBATIW010000053.1:0-3421 GCA_049668005.1 Maribacter sp. | reverse complement strand
CTTTCGCAATTTCAGATAAGTTATAATAACTTCTACTTGTACCCCCAGGCCCTCCATGCAAACACACTAAAGGAGTATTATTGCCTTCTCCCATTATTCCGTACCAAATTTTCCCACCTTCTACCTCAACGAATCCCTCCCCTGTTTGGAGGTAAGGATTTGATTGTTTTTCATAAAAGGAACAACTGGAAATGAAAAGTATTATAATGATATAAAATTTAGAAGAGTTCATCATAATAATTGTCTTGAGAGTATTGTATCAGGATTCTTTCTTAAGGTCAGCAAGTTTTTGTAATTAAGATTAAACTACTGCTAACGGTTTCGGCTATGATTACTTCACGCCGTGGGCGTAATGAATTATAGGTGTTGTTAGCCTTTCGTTACTTTTTACTAATCGTGCTTATGGTTTTGTCAATTTCGGACGAGACTAATATCATTATAGCTCCTCTCTTATTTCTTTAGACAAGATTTCAGCTTCTTGCTTTAATTTCCTCCACGAATCCATTTGGGATTGTAAAGACGCCATTCGACTGAACATGGATCCCATGAATTTTTGATCTCTTATAAGGTTTCCTAAGTTTAATTCGGGTAGAGGTAGTGTAATATTATAGCGTGCAAAGCTTTCAGATGTGGCGATTATCTTTTCATAAGTCTCAGGTCTCGTAATTTCATGATTATTGACAAATGCACTTTGTTCAATTAAGAATTTGTTGTTTTCAATTTCCTTATAGTACTTAAAAATAAGTCCACGTAGTGTATCAGATTTTATCAACCTCATGGTACCTGTAGAAACAGCCTCATTAAAGGTACCGTCATTTGCCTGAAAATAATAATCTTTTATAAATGCTTCCATTTCGGTAATAAATTCTAATTTATCACCAGTTAAAGTAGTCATGATCTGTTTGGTAGCTTCGACAGAACCTAACAATTGATTTAACTGTAGCAAATCATTTTTTAAGTCATGCTCCAAAAGATTGTAAAGTATCCTTGTTTCTTCAAAGTTATTTTCCCGATTCTTGACTATGGTATTTAATTGAAAAGCTATCAAAATACCAATAACCACAAGTACAATTTCTCCGATTGCATATTTCAAATACTTTCCAGTTTTATTTTTATCCATAAGATCGTATCGGATTTTTCTAAAGAATTTTTTCATTGGTTATTGGTTTGTCCCGATAGCTATCGGGAATGAAGCACAACGTCAACTGTATGGTGCGTATCCCGAAGTGAATCCACTATACAGAATGTTGGCAGTGGTGTTTTTGATTTTATATTGATGTAAAATCAACATTATCTTTTTATTGTACATTGTATTACGTTTATCACCTCGGGTCTGGTTCTATTTTAATTTTATATTCTTTTGGTGCTGTAGCTTTCAAAAGATGTTGTACAAAATAGTCCCAGCGTTTACGCATCATATAAAAGCTATCTACTCCATAGCCATGGCGGGCATTGGGAAAGAGTAAAAAATCAAAGTCTTTATTGGCTTTAATCAGAGCGTCAATAACTAAATAGGAATGGTATGGCGGTACATTATCATCCATACCACCATGAACCAGTAAAAGTTTTCCTTTCAGATTTTTGGCATATATATGGGCCGCCTGCTGCTCGTAGTTGGATATATTTTTTTCATCTTTTGTTTCTAGCCCAATGTATCTTTCGCCCCAATCATCCACATAGTTACGGCTGTCGTAATTCCCCGATTCAGCAATACCAACTTTAAAAAAATCAGGGTATTTAAACATTGCAGAAGCCGTGGCAAATCCACCGCCCGAATGTCCCCAAATACCAACCTTATTCAAATCAAGATAACTATATTTTTCTGCCAGTTGTTTTAAACCTGCTATTTGGTCAGGTAATGTATTTTCACTCATATTGCCATAACAAGCATCTTGAAAAGATTTTGATCGGTTAGGATTACAACTACCTTCCAAAGCAATAACAATAAAACCCAATTCTGCCAACGCCTGGTTGTCACCATAGGTTTCTAAAAATCCCCAACCACGAACGCTTCCACCTTGTGGGCCGGGATAAATATATACAACTACAGGGTATTTTATCGAAGGATCAAAATTTATTGGTTTAAACATTAACCCAAACAAATCCCATCTTTTGTCAGCAGATTTTACAGTAAAAGGCATGGGCGCCTTCCATCCGGTCTCTTTTAAACGTGTGATATCCGTTTTTTCTAAAGTCATAATCAGTTTGCCTTTGATATCCCTTACTTCCGCAACAGGTGGCACATTGGGTTGAGAATACGTGTCTGTGAAATATTTTCCGTCTGGCGAAAAACTGATTGAGTGGTTGCCATCGTTAGGGGTTAATAATGTTAAATTCGAGCCATCAAAATCAATGCGGTAATAATGAGCGAAATATGGATTACGTCCAGTCTCTTTTCCCTTCGCTTCAAAATAAATGATTCTTTTCAATGTATCAACTTTCAATACTTTTGTAACAACAAAATTGCCTGATGTTATCTGGTTTTTCAATTTACCCGTTCCAGCATCATATAAATAAAGGTGCCCCCAATCTGTCTTTGCAGAATACCAAATAATTTCATTGGATTTGGACAGAAACCGCCAGTTAACTTCAAATTGGCCGGATTCAAACCGGGTAGCAACCTTTTCTTCAATAACATCCAGTACTTCGCCTGTTTCTGCATTAGCTATTCGAAGGTTCGCCTGTTTATGGTCTCTGCTACTGGATACAAAAGCAAGTCGTTTACTGTCTTCGCTCCATTCCGTATCATCAAATCCTGCTGTATCTGACAGATCATCCAATAAGGTACTTCTTTTAACATCTGCGTTTAATTTTAGTCGAATAACTTTGGGAAATTCTGCTATATCAATAATTATTCTATAAATCTGAATAATTAAAGAGTCTTGTGGTAATGGATATTTCCATTCTTCCAGTTCAGGTGCACCAACTTTTGTTTTTACTAAATACATACTATTTACATGTCGTTGGTCTTGTTGAAAAGTGGCAATTTTTTTTGAATCAGGCGACCACTTTAAAACAGGTCTGTCAGAATGTTCCCACCCTAAATTATCAGTTGCATAACCAAAGTCCTTTACACCATCAGTGGTTAGGGCAGTTTCTTTATTCGTGCTTAGTTCTTTTATCCATAAGTTCCAATTCCGAATAAAAGCAACTTTTTTACCGTCTGGTGACAGCACTTCTGTTGTCTTAACCTCAGGCTGCGTTTGCGATATAGCTTCCGTTTTAAATAGCCCCTCTACAGAATTTGCAATACTCTTTTTACCATCAAGAGGATTGTATAACACATATTTAGTTTCATTAGCCGACAAATAACGATACCATAATTTGCCATTGGGCAACCATTGAGGTTGGATCTGATAGTCGATATACTTGTTCACATTGGGAGGAAGCATAGAGACCGCACGGTCGTAGTCTGCCACAG
>JBATIW010000052.1:0-7412 GCA_049668005.1 Maribacter sp. | reverse complement strand
CTTTTAACTTATCATTCTTCCAATCCTTGAATATGGGCGTGATTACAGGAACATTCAACTTCTTTTCATCAATAGCCCCGAAATATTCATTACTTGCCAAATTAATAAACATTTCACCCTGCTCAAGTTCTGAATTAAGATGGTCTGTCAATTGCTTTTTCCAAAACTCGTATAAGTTTTTCTTACGGCCCATTTTTAATTGAGTGCCCATTTCAAGACGATAGGGCTGAACTAAATCCAACGGTCTCAATACACCGTACAAACCGGATAATATTCGCAAAGTATCTTGAAGTCCATCTATTTTATTCTCCGGGATGGTATATGCATCTAATCCTTGATAAACCTCACCGTTGAATGCATAGATAGCAGGTCTGGCATTCGATAGGTCAAAGGGAATCGAGAATTTTTGATTGCGCTCCCAATTGAGCTCCGCTAAATTATTTGAAATGCCCATTAACTTAGACAATGCTCTTGGTCTCTTTTTTACCAAAATCTTGTGCAACTTTGTCGCCTGTTCCAAAAAAAGAGGTTGTGAATACTTTTCGGTCGGCAATTCACTTTCAAAATCAAGCGATTTTGCCGGAGAGATTACAATTTTCATATCAATCTATTTTACGCATAAAAATAAAAAGGATCGTCAGACATTCCTATCCCTTTTAAAAGTAGTTTTTAATAGAAGTATAGCTATAATTTATGCTTACTTGCTATGCCTTGCATAGTCTTGCCATTTTGCAATACAATTTGCCATATCCTCAGGTATTTCAGAATCAAAACGCATAAACTCTCCCTTAACAGGATGAACAAATCCTAAAGTTTTGGCATGTAATGCTTGCCGTGGAAGAATTTTAAACGCATTATCTACAAACTGTTTGTATTTGGTAAATGTTGTGCCTTTCAACACTCGATCACCTCCATAGCGTTCATCATTGAAAAGCGTATGTCCAATATATTTCATATGAACACGAATCTGGTGTGTTCTACCAGTCTCCAATTTACATGAGACCAAAGTTACATACCCCAATCTTTCCAAAACCTTAAAATGGGTTATCGCTTCTTTACCTTCCTCACCTTCTGGAAAAACCTGCATTTGCATTCGGTTCTTAGGATTTCTGGCAATATGCCCTTCAACAGTTCCGCTATCATCTTCAATATTTCCCCAGGCCAAGGCAATGTATTCCCTTTCTGAAGTTTTATCAAAAAATTGTTTTGCCAAATGTGTCATGGCAGCTTCAGTCTTGGCAACCACCAGAAGTCCAGAGGTATCCTTGTCTATACGATGTACCAAGCCCGGGCGTTCATTACTGTTTGTTGGTAAATCCTTGATGTGAAATAAAAGCGCATTTATTAAGGTCCCGGAATAATTCCCATGACCAGGGTGCACTACCATCCCAGCAGGTTTGTTAACTACAAGCAATGCATCATCCTCATAAACAATATCTAATGGAATATCCTCCGGTGTAAGCAATAGTTCATGCGGCGGGTGTTCAAGAAGTACTTTCACCTCATCGCCAGCTTTTACTTTGTAATTCTGTTTTACTACCTTATCGTTGACCCAAATATGGCCATCTTTTGCCGATTGCTGAATTTTATTGCGAGTGGCATTTTCAATAAAGTTCATTAAGAACTTATCTACCCGTAACGGCTCTTGGCCCTTTGAAGCTACAAACTTATGATGCTCAAAAAGTTCATCTTCGTTTGGTTCCTGATACATTTTTGGTTCCATAGTTTAATCCGAATCGGCCTTTATCTGAGCGCGATTGGGAATTGTTCCATTACCACAAACCAGTTCTATTTTAGAAGTTTTAGGCAATTTTTGCCCAGGATTTATATTCTTGCCCTTATATTTTATATAGTAGACCATGTCTTTACCAAGTTCATCAATATAAGTAACACGTTGTACATCCAAACCTACAGCTTTTAGCATAGATGAAGCATTACGCTGGGTAACTTGGATTATTTTAGGGACAGTAACTTTTTTATACCCTGAAGGATTCACGGTAAAATATATTTTCCTGTCTTCCTTGACCTTACTACCAGCCTTAGGGTCCTGTTCAATAATTGAAAATCTTGGATAATCAGGATTATAATTTGCTGAATCTAATACTTCGTAGCGCAATCCTGCGTCCTCAACGGCCTTTCGCATATCCATAACAGACATTTTTGCAAAATCCGGCACTTCAACAAATTCCCCATGCTTGGTAGAACTGTTCAACCATCGTAAAGCTAATAATACTAGTACGACTGTTACCACAAGAGCCAGGCCTAATTGTATTAAAAAAGACCTACTTCTTAAAAAGTTAATAAAATTTCCCATTGCTTATAATTAACGCCACAAATATAGGAAATGAGCCAAAACAATAACTTGGAACGTTCCCAAATCTTGGTTAAAGAAATTAGTAATATATCGACCAGATCTCTTATTGATTGAAAAATTCAAAATTAACAGATGAAACCGATTGCTTTTTTCTTTACTTTGAACTACGAAAAATCCTCTAAACTATCAATTTACAAGATTTGGAAATGAAAATAAAGGTGGCCGTCATTATGGGTGGATACTCCAGTGAGTACAAAATTTCACTCAAAAGTGGGAGTGTTGTACATGAGTATTTGAACAAAGAAAAATTTGAGAGTTATAGAATTCATATTTTAAAGGATAAATGGGTCTATGTTGATGATGTTGAAAAAGAACATGTTGTAAATAAACATGACTTCTCTGTGAAAATTGGAGGACAAACAATTGTTTTTGATTGTGTATTCAATGCCATACATGGTACACCAGGTGAAGATGGTTTATTACAGGCTTATTTTCAATTATTAGGTATTCCCCAGACCTCCTGTAATTATTATCAAGCTGCATTGACTTTTAACAAAAGAGACCTACTAAGCGTTTTGAGGCCTTACGGTATTAAATCAGCTCCTTCTTTTTATCTGAATTTAGGGGATGAAATAAATGAAGAGGCCATTGTTGAAAAGGTAGGACTTCCTTGTTTTGTTAAAGCCAACAAAGCGGGAAGCAGTTTTGGTATTTCAAAAGTATATAACAAAGAGGAGTTAAAATCAGCCATTGAAATTGCATATAAGGAAGATGATGAAATCATCATAGAAGGGTTTTTAGACGGAACGGAAGTTTCTGTTGGTGTTATTAAATATAAAGGAGAAACCAAAGTCTTACCTATTACTGAAATCGTTTCCGAAAACGACTTTTTTGATTATGAGGCAAAGTACGAAGGCAAATCCCAAGAGATTACGCCTGCTAGAATAACAGCTGATCAAAAGAAAAAGGTAAGCGAAATCGCAAAACGTGCTTACGATATTCTAAAAATGGAAGGCTTTACCCGTAGTGAATTCATTTTTGTTGAAGATGAACCGTTCATGCTCGAAATGAACTCTTCACCTGGTTTAACGACTGAAAGTATATTACCGGAACAAGCTAGTGCGGCCGGTATTTCACTTTCGGAGTTGTTCGAAAATGCCATAACGGAAGTATTATCCAAAAACCACTAACTTTACCCAATGAGACGCGCCATATTTCCAGGATCCTTTGACCCGCTAACATTAGGCCATCATGATATTATCATGAGGGGCATAACGTTATTCGATGAACTAATAATTGCAGTGGGCACAAATGCCGATAAAAAATACATGTTCACTCTTGAGGAGCGATTGGATTTCATAACACGGGCGTTTAACAATGAACCCAAAATAAGGGTGTTGACCTATGAAGGATTAACAGTTGATTTTTGCGAAAAAGTTAGTGCTGATTTTATTCTAAGAGGTTTAAGAAATCCTGCTGATTTTGAGTTTGAAAAAGCAATTGCGCATACCAACCGAAAGCTTTCAGAAATTGAAACCGTTTTTCTTTTAACATCATCTGGCAAATCATTTATTAGTTCTTCCATAGTGAGGGATGTTATAAGGAACGGTGGTGATTATTCAAGTTTGGTCCCGGATACGGTGCGGGTTAAATGAACTAATTATCTTCAGCTTTTTGCAAAGTCCTATCCCCTTGAAAACAAATACATTTATTTATAAATAGTAAGTATTTTCTGAATAATTCCTTCTATATTTTTCATCTTCATGGTCAATAAGTAGGCTATCACAACGTGTAAGGCCCTGTTCACAACAAAGCTTTACTAATATTATAAAATACATCTACTTTAGTAAGAAATTACTGCAGAATGTTGAAAAGAAGTCAAATAGATCCTAACCTTTATTTAATAAAACAGTTGCCAAAAGCGACGGCTTTCTTAAATAAAAAATTAGAGGTTGTCTATGCTTCTGACCTTTGGATTAATGATTTTGAGTTCAGCAACGGGAAAGTAATTGGGGTAAAAATCAGCACCCTTTTAAAACATATTAGTAAAGATTTACAAAAAGACTTTCAAGATTGCCTTAAAGGAAATATCGGTAGCGGGATTAAGGAAGGATATAATGAAAAAGGTATTCCTGAAAAATGGATCGAGTGGATGAATATTCCTTGGTATGACGAAAAAGAAAATATAATTGGCATTATTGTCCAAACCGAGGACATTACGGAAAAAATAAGTAAGGATTCCAATTTAGAAAGACTTCAGCTTCTGTTAAAAGAAAAATCTTCGAATACCGATATTGGTAGCTGGCAGTATGATGTGGAGTTAAATTCTTTGTGGTGGTGTGATTTGACTAAACAAATTCATGAAGTAGATACCAATTTTATCCCCAAAATGGAAACAAGCTTTGATTTTTATAAGGAAGGCCATAGTAAAAATACGATTTCCATGGCATTTTTTGAAGCTTCGGAAAAAGGACTGCCTTGGAAAGAAAAATTACAGATAGTTACAGAAAAAGGCAATGAAAAATGGCTTATGACTAAGGGCAAACCTATTTATAAAGATGATAAATTAATAGGTCTCGTAGGTACTTTTCAAGACATAAACGAACAGGTGCTCACGAACAAAAAAACAAAGGAAAATGAACTACTTCTGAGAACTCTTATTGACAATCTTCCCATAAACATATATGTCAAAGACATGAATTTGCGAAAAATTCTAGTCAACAAAGCAGAATGTGAATACAATGGGGTAGATAATCCGGAAGACCTTTTGGGGAAAACAGATTTTGATTTTTTATCCAAAAAATCTGCCAAATTAGCAACTCAGGAAGAATATGAAGTTATAAATACACTTAAGCCAATATTGAGTAGAGAGGGTATATGTACATCGAAAGATGGTACAGAAACCAATTTTTTGTGTTCAAAATTACCTCTCCTAAATGAAGATAATGAAGTTGGTGGAATTATCGGAATGTCCTTGGATATTACCGAAAAAAGAAATGCCGAAAAAAAACTCGAAGAAAAAGAAAGGTATTTCAGAAGTATTTTTAATTCTTCCTATCAGTTTACGGGTATACTCGACATTGACGGAACCCTTATTGAAATTAACGACACCGCACTGGATTTTTCAAATTTGAAAGCTGAAGATATTATTGGTAAAAAATTCTGGGATGCTTATTGGTGGCCGGTTCCGGATTTCGTAAAAGACGGACTAAAACAGATGGTAAAAGCCGCCGTCAAAGGAAAATTCATGCGTAGTGAGATCAAGGTTTTGGACCAAAACAAAAATCAAGTTCCTGTCGATTTTACGCTAAAACCCATTTACAATGATAACAATAAGGTTGTTTCGCTCCTTGCTGAAGGTAGAATGATTACTGAAATGGTCGCGGCAAGGGATAAATTAAAAGAGAGTGAATTAAAATTCAGGACATTATACGAAATGTCACCAGTTAGCTTTATTCTGTATGATTTTGAAACTGGTAAGATTTTAGATTTCAATCCTTCTTTTGAAAACATCTCTGGTTATAATAAAAAAAGTATTGACAAAATTAATTTTTGGGATTTTCTCGATAACAAAAACCAACAATATAGAGAGCAGGTCAAAACCGAACTCGAAAACAAGGGAACTTTTGGACCGTTCGAGGAAAAGTTAATCAATAAAGATGGAATAGAATATTCAGTAATAATCAATAAATCATTGATTGTAAATAAAAATGACGAAAAATTAGTCTGGACCATAATTCAAGATATTTCTGAATCCGAAAAGAAAGAACGACAAATACGTGAAGAACGAAAATTATTAAAAACGTTAATAGACAATCTACCACTGAACGTTTATATTAAAGATACCCAATCAAGAAAAATTCTGGTCAACCAAGCAGAATGTGATTATTTGGGTGTAGACAGTGCAGAAGAACTTTTAGGTAAGAGTGATTTTGATTTGTATGATAAGAAAGTGGCTCAAATATCCCGTGATGAGGATTTAAAGGTAATGAACACCATGGAACCCATTCTTGGTAGAGAGACAATAAACATAAAGCAAGACGGTACTATAACTTCCTTTTTAACTTCCAAGATTCCGTTGAAAGCAGCAGATGGAAAAATCACAGGGCTCGTTGGGATTAGCCTCGATATTTCTAATATCAAAAAGAAGGAGGAAGAACTAAAAAATTTGATCGATGTTACTTCGCAACAAAATAAAAAGCTTGTGAATTTTGCACATATTGTATCGCATAACCTTCGTTCCCACACCGCTAATTTCTCTATGCTATTAGAGTTTCTGGTCAGTGAAAAAGATGAAGAGGAAAAACAAAACCTAGTCAATATGTTGGTTAAGGCTTCTGATCATTTATTGGAGACATTGAATAATTTAAATGAAGTTGTTGTAATTAATTCCAAAGTCAATCTAAAGAAAAAAAATATCTTCCTTAATAAAGAAATCAAATCTGTAGAAAAAAACCTTAGTGTTTTATTAAAAAACAAAAACACAAAAATTATAAACACTATTGATAATAATGTTCAAATTAAAGCCATACCAGCCTATTTAGATAATATTCTAATGAATGTATTCACGAATGCAATCATGTACAAATCGCCCGAAAGGGACCCCGTAATTACATTAAGCAGCTCACGTGAAAATGGCTATACAATTTTGAGTATTAATGATAATGGCCTTGGAATAGACTTAAAAAAATATGGAGACAAATTATTTGGAATGTACAAAACCTTTCACGACAATGCCGATGCAAAAGGGATTGGTCTTTTCCTTACAAAAAACCAAATGGAGGCTATGGCCGGTAAAATAACAACAATAAGTGAAGTAGGTAAGGGGACCACATTTAATTTACATTTTAATGAAGATAATTAATTCAATATTCATAATAGACGACGATCCTATAACAGTTTTTGGAATTCGTAAAATGTTGGGCAGCACCGTTGACTTCAATACCATTAGCACCTATGGCAATGGTAAATTAGCTATTGATGGTATTAAAAATGTTTTAAACGAAACCAGAGCAGTTCCCGAGGTGATTTTTTTGGATATTAATATGCCAATTATGGATGGTTGGCAGTTTTTAGAAGAATTTATAGTATTGCCAAT
>JBATIW010000051.1:0-2435 GCA_049668005.1 Maribacter sp. | reverse complement strand
CAATATAAGGGATAAATCAGTCTTTAACGACATCTTTAACTTCCTTTGCCTTTTCTTTAAGTTTATCAGCTGCATCATCAGCTGCTTCTTTAACTTCTTCACCAGCTTCTTTAACTTTATCAGTTGCGTCACCAGCAGCATCTTTAACTCCTTCTACTGCATTTCCAGCCGCATCAACGGCGCTGTCAACAGCTTCACCGGCTTCTTCCATAGTTCCTTCCACCGCTTCGCCAGCAGCATCAGCAGCATCACCCATAGCTTCACCAGCTTGTTCTGTAGCATCTTTGGCTTTATCAGCAGTTTCTCTACATGAAACGAATGACAAACTCATCGCTGACATTAAAAGAGCACTTAAAATTACTTTTTTCATTTTGTTTTGGTTTAGGTGTTTAATTTATTTCAACTGCTTTGATATACGTATCAACCCTTCATTTGGATGTTTTATTTTAACATTAGTGGTAATTGGACTTTACTGCCTGAATTTCATTTGTTATAATATGGATTTAATTCAATCTAAATTTATAATTTTGCAGCCTTAATAAAGAAAGCCATACTATAGATAGAATGAAGTTTGCCGGATACAAAGGATTGGATTTACCTAAGGTCGCAAAAGAAGAATTGCAACACTGGAAGGAGCACGCTATTTTTGAAAAAAGTGTTTCTAGTAGGGAAGGTAAACCCAGTTATGTATTTTATGAAGGGCCACCATCTGCTAATGGCATGCCTGGGATTCATCATGTAATTGCTAGAACTATCAAGGATATTTTTCCACGCTATAAAACGATGAAAGGTTTCCAAGTGAAACGTAAAGCGGGTTGGGATACACATGGGCTACCTATTGAGTTGGGTGTTGAGAAGGAATTGGGAATTACCAAAGAGGATATCGGTGTAAAGATTTCGGTTGAGGAATATAATGCAGCCTGTAAAAAAGCAGTAATGCGCTATACCGACGTTTGGAATGAAATGACCGAACGGATTGGTTATTGGGTAGATATGGATGACCCTTATATTACCTATAAGTCCAAATACATGGAATCTGTGTGGTGGCTGTTGAAAGAGATTTATAACAAAGGCCTTATATACAAAGGATATACCATTCAGCCCTATTCACCAAAAGCGGGAACGGGATTGAGTTCCCACGAAGTAAACCAGCCCGGAACATATCAAGATGTAACTGATACCACAGTTACTGCCCAATTTAAAGTAAGCAGAGAATCCCTTACATCGGCATTTGAAGGAATTAAAGGGGACATTCATATTTTAGCATGGACGACCACTCCCTGGACCTTGCCCTCAAATACGGCTCTGACTGTTGGCGCCAAGATAGAATATGTATTGGTGAAAACTTTCAATCAATATACATTTGAGCCAATCCAGGTAGTTTTGGCCAAGAATCTGGTCGGCAAACAGTTTAGTGGTAAGTTCTTCGGTTCTGAAGATGACAGTGATTTTTCAAATTATTCCAGTAATGACAAGAAGATCCCATATAAAATAATCGCAGAGGCGATTGGTAAAGATTTAGTGGGTATCCGCTATGAGCAGCTATTGCCTTATACCTTGCCATATCAAAATCCAGAGAATGCCTTTAGGGTCATTGCCGGGGATTTTGTAACTACGGAAGACGGTACCGGTATTGTCCATACGGCCCCAACCTTTGGTGCAGATGATGCTATGGTGGCCAAACTGGCGAAGCCTGAGGTGCCACCCATGTTGGTGTTGGATGAGAATAAGAATCCGGTACCCTTGGTTGATTTACAAGGAAGGTTTAGATCCGAGATGAATGAGTTGGCGGGTAAATATGTCAAGAATGAATATTATGATGCAGGTACTGCCCCCGAGAGATCCGTGGATGTCGAGATTGCTATTAGATTAAAGGAAGAGAACAAGGCTTTTAAAGTTGAAAAATATACACATAGTTATCCCCATAGCTGGCGAACTGATGAACCGCTTTTATATTATCCACTGGATTCCTGGTTTATCAAAATTACAGATGTCAAGGATCAAATGTTCGAACTTAATCAAACCATGAATTGGAAACCAAAGTCCACAGGAGAAGGTAGGTTTGGAAAATGGTTGGCGAATGCCAATGATTGGAATCTTTCGCGTTCACGCTATTGGGGAGTGCCACTACCTATTTGGCGTACCGAAGATGGTACGGAGGCACTTTTTATTGGTTCTGTGAAAGAACTCAAGAGTGAAATGGCCAAAGCCTTTGAAGCGGGGGTATTAAAAGAGGATATCTTTGCTGATTTCGTAGTGGGCGATATGAGTGAAGAGAATTATGATAAAATAGATCTTCACAAAAATATTGTTGATCAAATTACTCTAGTATCCAAATCAGGCAAACCTATGAAGCGCGAAAGTGATTTAATCGATGTTTGGTTTGATAGTGGTTCAATGCCATATGCGCAATGGCATTATCCTTTCGAAAACCA
>JBATIW010000050.1:0-3936 GCA_049668005.1 Maribacter sp. | reverse complement strand
GGGTACCAGCCCTTAGCCTGATTGCTTCACTGGCATCATCAGCTCCGGCAACAGTTAGATTGATAACATTCGGAGCGGAGAAATATCCCGCTTCATTACTAAAATCAGTATTGTATCCATCACATTCAAAAGCCTTATCGTGTGATACGCCGTGCTGTATGTAGACATCTGTAACTGTACCTGTATAGCCTTCCGTCCAGTCCATGGAATCATCTTCGGCATTCACAATAACAATATGACTTGCATTTACTGTGCCTCCAAAGAACTCAATACCATCGTCAGAACCTTCAAAAACCTCTACATAATCGATCGTTGTACCACTACCAACAGCGTATAAAGACAAACCGTTTAGCTCCGCATTTCCGTCAATGGCTCCACCCGCATATTCTATTCTGACATATTGCAAGTTACCGGAATTGTCTGTCGGCGTATTGCCACCATAGGACAATCCTCCAACTTCTGAAGTTGCGGTATCTTCAGAACCAACCGGAGTAGAATTAATAGGCGCCTTCCCGCAAATTACAAGACCACCCCAATCTCCTGCAGAAGGGCTGTTTGCTTCTGAGGTCATTACAATTGGATTACTGGCAGTTCCTAATGCATTAATTTGAGCTCCTTGTTGTATGGCTATATAAGCATTTACACCTACAGGCTTCGCCTTAATGGTGAGACCAGCAGGGATAGTCAGCGTAGTTCCATCTGCCATCAAAACCGGACCGGTTATGACATAATCAATTTCTGAATCGAGGACAAGATCTTGAGTATAGACACCACTCAAATTAACTGTGGTTTCTGCCGGTGGTTCGCCACCTCCTCCTTCTGTGATGTTTGTGACACTATTATCATTAATAACAATATCAGGGGTATTGTCCTTCTCACATGCAAATAGCAGTGCTGCGGCTATACCTAAAGATAAAAACTTGTTTTTCATTGTTTTAAGAATTAAATAGAATTAAAATTTATATTTGAGGGTTAGCCCAAAGTTAACCCCGAGGTTATATTCTCGTATAATAATATTTCCTACACCTGTATTTTCCCTGACAAAGGAAATATCCGGGTTCAGAATGTTCATAACAGATGCATTTGCTTCAAAATGCTCACCTATTTCGTTTCTCCAAATGAAATTGAGCGTAGGAACTGCCTTTTCTACTATATTGCCCAGACTTCCAGCTCCCAGGGAAAATATACGATCAGAAAAATATGAAAATGCCACGGTGGCCTTAGGTCTGTAATTACCAAACTCCGGGCTATAATTGAGGTCGGTATTGATTATAAAAGGGGATGCCCCTTCCAATTCATCCGAATCACGGTCAAAAGAGGTTCCAAAAGTATTTTCATCACCCGCCGGAATGTCTTTTAAATCCTGCTTGGTATTTGTATAAGCAGCATTAAGGCCAACAGATAATACAGGGTTGTCATCGGAATCAGATAACAGGTTCTTGCGGACTTCAAGTTCTACACCATATATATCTGCCTGATCTCCGGTTCTGAAATAACGCTGCGTCCCGGTAGCATCAGCTGCCACCACACGGTTAACCGGATTTTTTATGGTTTTGGAAAAAGCAGCCAGGGAAATTATTTCACCCTGCTCTAAGAACCATTCGTATTTTAAATCAAAGTTGTAAACATCAGAATACGTAGCTCCTGTTCCATTTAACCCACCTAAAAGGTCCGGATTACCGCCATATCTTATGGTTACGGCTTCATATACAAAGGGAGCAGCTTCTTTAAATTCCGGAAATGAGGCTGTCTTACTAAAAGCGAAGCGCAAATTGGAATCATCATTAACTGCATAACGGATATTCAAACTGGGTAAATAGATATTCTCATAAACCTCACGGAAACCCGGGTCATCCGGCCTTATATTTATAACATCGTATTCAACTTTTTGAGAAAAAGATTCTACTCTGAAACCGGGAACGAATGACCATTTCTCTCCAAGGCCTAATTCGGCAGAGGCATAAACTCCGTGAACATCGAGATTACCGGTATAGGTATTTTCGGGCAATCCCGGTCTGTTCGTATTTCCTATTTCATCTGAAATTGGATTAAGGACAATAAGATCATATAATCCCGTGCCTTCCGGAATATTGATATTGGAAACATCAAAAATTGCGTTGAAATTATTGACATCGGTGACAGGGGTATTATCCCGATCAAGTATCTCATATCCATATCTGATACTACTGAACCTTCGTTCTTTTGTTCTGCCGTTATACCCAAAATTTAATTTTACCATATCTGATAACTCATAACCTAAATTTATATAACTATTCAGTTCGTCGTCTTCAATACTTTGGAAGAATCTCTGGTTATCAAAAGGAATATTAGTATAAAAAACGGGGTTCGTGTTTGTATCACCGTCTAAAGCAAATTGATAATTCTCAAGCGTAATTCGTTTTCTATCAGGCTCATCAGAAAATACCGTATTGTATCCTATACCCCAACCCAGAGAAAGTTTATCATCAAAACTGTGAATTCCCGTAAGTTGATTTACAAAAATCATATCCTGGTTAAACTGCACGTTCATTACATAAAATCCCTCATCCGTATTTAAGATGGCGTCCCTGTTTGTTCCAAGACCGTTAGTTCCATAATAACCCACTGCGTCTGTAGAGTTATTTATGAAAAGCGAACTGTATTTAACTACATTTTTTGTATCTATCCTGTAACCTATATTGGCTAATGCCGTTGTTGTAGTGCTATAGGCATATTCCCGTACGTTAGGAAAGTCCGTTTTAAGAACATTTGTATAATCTCGTGCCGGCCCTTCCAATAATTCATAACCGTTGTTAAAAGAGGCTGCTCCAAAAAAGCTCAGGCGGGATTCTTTGCCAAAAGAAAACGAATAGCCTCCTTCAATTGCTCCTGAAATGTTTACCGGGCTCCAGGCATCTTGCGGATCTACTCCAAAGGCCAGCACCCTGTTAAAGGGATCTTTACTATACCGATTATAAAATCCGAAATTACTGGGACCCTCACTTCGGACCCAATTTTCACCTGCGGCATTAGAATTTAGCCCACTGCCGAGCGAAACTTCCAAATAACCACTACCAGTATAATCTTTAGAATCAATATTAACATTGCCGGCAGCAAAATCACCATAAAAAGTAGAAGTGTACGCCTTACTGACAGAAACATTTTCAATAATGCCTGATCCGAAAATGTCAAGATCAATATTTTTCTTATTTACGTCATTTGAAGGGAGTGAAAGGCCGTTCATGGTGGTGTTCTGGTATCTGTCTCCAAGACCTCTTACATAAACATTGCTCGAACCTTGCTGCTTTGATATTCCGGATATTTGAGCTACAGCGGCTGCGGCATTGTCTATCCCTTTAAGTTTTAGGGCTTCAGCACTAATAGCCTCCTGAATAACCAGCGCTCTTTTTTGATCCAGCAGTAATGCAATTTCTGAATCCTTACTCGTGGAGACTGTAATTACAACCTCGTCTAAGGAAACACTCCCGGCACCCAGAGCGGTATTAATTTGGGTAACCTTACCGCTCTCAACCACTACATTAGGGATTTCCAGCGTTTCATAACCTAAAAAGCTAAACACCAGTGTGTACTCTCCCGGCGTAACCCCCGTAATCTCATAAAGTCCATCAAAGTCTGAGGTAGTACCTTTCGTTGTATTTTTTATAAGAACATTGGCAAAAGCAAGGGGTTCATTATTTGCCTCTCTATCTGTAAGCTTACCAACTATGCTCCCGGTTTCCTGGGTGTAACCCATAAAATGAGAAAATAGTAATAGAGCTATAAATAATCGTGTCATTTGGTTGAATTACATTTTCAGCTGCAAATAACGCTCTGAGTTGTAAAAGTGATGTTAGCTGTAGGTTAAACATTTATTTTATTAAGGTTACCATAAGGTTAGCAGATTAAGGAAACGTTAAGGTGGATTGTTCCTGTTTATTAATTCACTGAAAAATGGAT
>JBATIW010000049.1:0-1767 GCA_049668005.1 Maribacter sp. | reverse complement strand
GTATAAAAGTATGATTTTTCAGATTGGTTTAAAAGGAGCTTTTCATAGGAGGCATTGTTGGCAACTGGCTTTTGATTTTTACACTATTTTTTACAAATTTGTATCAAAAATTAGATAAGCAATAAATAACAAGGAATAGATAGTCAGATAGAACAGGTAGAAGTTTCTAAACTTTTTATATTTGAGATTCTCAGGATAGATGTTTCCAAAAAGACCCTTAATTTCTTTCCAAAAAAAAGGCTTAATGTTTATTAACCAACTATCGGTTTGATAGACGATTTTTCGAAATTTACTTCTATAATAACCTAATGGCAAGCCCCAAACCACAAAAAGGATAAACCAAATATTTTTAGTAATTAAGTCCATTGTCATTTATTTTTTGGGCAACCAGGGAAAAAAGGAACTGGTTTTTTGAATGTAATCTCTGTATTGAGGTTTTGTGTCTTTTAAAGTTTTTTCAAGCAAGCTCACCCCTGATATTTTGATAATCAATAAAGTCATAACAATAGAACCTATTATTTGCCAGTAACTACCGGCTGCTATACTGAAAATGCCATATGCCCACCAAACCGCGGAGTCGCCAAAATAATTCGGATGCCTGGTGTATTTCCAAAATCCTGTATTTAATACCTTTCCTTTATTTTTAAAATCTCTTTTAAAACGCGCCAATTGAAAATCGCCACCGGCTTCAAAAGTAAATCCAATGAGCCAAACTAAAATCCCAATATAATCCAGCGCCTTAAGGGTTCCAGTACTGGCACTGGAATTAATACCAAAAAGGGGTAAAGAAACAATCATAATCAATGCTCCCTGTAATAAAAAAGTTTGAAAGAAACTAAACCACCAATAACGTTTAGGGCCATATTTTCTTCGGAATTCCTGATATCTAAAATCCTCTCCTTTGCCAATGTTTCTAAATGCAAGATAAAAAGTAAGCCTAAGCCCCCAAATGCCAACTAAAGTTAAAATCAATATTTTTCTAGCGTTTAGTTCTCCTGACATAAATACGTAAAACGTATTAACAACCACAAACCCGAAGCCCCAAAAAATGTCTACGATACTTACGTTTTTTATAAAAATACTCCATATCCATAACAGAGTTACAAGAGCAAAAATGATGAAGGCTGTCTGGGAAAATAGAGTTATCATTGTTTAGCGGTTTGTTATAATGAAGCAAAACGGTTGGGCTAAGGTTTCGTCACGCCTTGGGCGTGATGAATTGTAGGTGATGTTACAAACCGTTTTTAATAATTTCACCATGTTTTCATTCCAAAATTCGCGTTGTGATTGTCAAATTCCGCTGGTTAGTGCTTGCGCCACAGTTGCGTGCCGTTAATAAATTCCGATTTTTCCTTTCAGATTACGAAAGAGTGGTTATCCGATTCTTGATCTTTAATCCGATTTGTTTTTTGCTGTAATATATGCAACTATTCCTCCGATTATTATGATTATGAATGTCGTCATTTTTTTAAATGTGTGGTAACGGTTCGTATATGATTTCGTTACGGAAAATGTCCACCGGACTTTTCCGTTGTCGCATAAAGTTAATAAATACGCGAGGATTTTCGGCCTGCCACGCCAAAGGCGTGGTTAGGAAATTCCGCCGCAATGAATTATGGCCCATGTTGTGAGGCGTTTATTACACTATGAAAATATGTCACTCTTTAAATCCATTTTTTGAAAGTATATCCGAGTACCATTTATACGAAATTTCACCTCTATCATAGTATTCTTGTACTTCTTCAATGTTTCCTTTATCACCATAAT
>JBATIW010000048.1:0-3400 GCA_049668005.1 Maribacter sp. | reverse complement strand
GAATAGCATAGCTATTTACTGGATAGTCAACATTTTTTAATTTGATTTGCCCTAAATATTTCGCTTTATCAGAACTTTTGGCCCGAATGGACTTTTGGATAGATTCAGATATATAAATACCTCCAGGGTCCGCGACCGATTGCAATCGTGATGCTATATTTACACCATCCCCAAAAATATCTTGGTGTTCAAAAGTAATGTCACCGAGATGCAATCCGATCCGAATTTTCTCTTTGATTTGTTGTCTTGATTGCTTTTGTATTTCGATAGCGCACAACACCGAATCAATTGCAGTATCAAATTGGGCCAGCATACCATCGCCCATTTCCTTGATGAGTTTACCATTGAATTGATTGATGCTTTTGATATGAATATCACGGCTTATTCGCAACACTTCGAATGCCTTATCCTCATCTGACCCCATCAAGGATGTATAACCGACAATGTCGGTAAACATGATTGCGGCTAATTTTCTTGTAGCGGGCATTGTAGACTTGTGGTTTTAGGCAGTCAAATCATAATTCTTGGTGGTACAACTGATTGAAGATAATGAATAAGATGCAAAAAAACCATGATTCACATGGCTTTAAAGTAATTCGTTGGACTGTCTACAGTTTTTTAATTTTGATATTTGTTTCAATGAGATTCAAATTTGTATACCTCATTTTGGTTTAATTCTACGGTATGAAATCCATTCGTTATTAAAGCTTTTCTCAGGTTAAATCTTTCAACTAACATTTTGAAATATTGTGCATCTGCCAGACTTGGTGCTAAAATTCCAATATAATTCTTCTCCCTTTCGCAATAGTGATTATGTAAATGATATGTCAATTCCCATCCATTCTGCATATCCTTTTCCAATTGATCAAGTAGTATATCAGGTTTAGGAGGCCATCCCCTATCACTTGAACAAAAATAAATTCTCACTTTTTGCTCTTCTTTATGATTTGCGATGAATCCATGAAATTCTGTTGGATGGCTCAACAAGGGAAACCTACTTACTTGATAGTTTAATATTTGAGCTTCCAAAAAGTTGATCTTCCTGATTTTGCCTAAAGTTCCTGAATGGACTAGTAAAGCATTTTTTCTATCTCCATCTGCTGCTACTACTATTATTTCTTTTTCTAGACTTTGTGTTTCTTCTTTTTCTATAGCTTGCTCTAATACATAAGTTCCTAATGCTTGCTTCAAGGAATCTCTGTACTTAAATAGATAATTTACATCACCGAGTTCAGGTTCCCATAATTGTTTTACATCATCTATCTCCCAATAAAAGAATTGCGCAAAGCCTTCTTCTTTCAATATTATTTTTTCCAGTTTAAGAAAAGTTGTTTGTTCAACGAATTTCTTAGAACTGCATCCAATCAACAGCATCAGGATAAATGGGATGATTAGTTCACTGCTTTTCATATTTTATTTTTGTCTAATTGAGCAGAACGGGAGTCTGCGCAGCAACTCCATTTGGAATAAAAATAAGTGATCGGTTTTGATTTACGGTGATGTTGCATTGGTTTTGTAGATTGTATTTTGTTGGAAAGATAAATTATGCTGAAAAAGAAAGTCTCCCCCAAAGGGCGGATATGTCCGCAAATAGGTGGGATAAATCAAGTCCAAGCTGTTTCAGCCTGTTTTTGAGTTCTTTTGGGTCAATGATGGACATAAGTCTTCTCAGGTTGTAGCAGATCATCATGAGGTTGACCTCGGAGAGCACGTTCTGTTTTCCCTTGATCAGGGTATGAGTAAAGCCCCACTGTCTTTTCAATGTCCCAAACTGGTGTTCGGTGACCTGTTGCCGTAACCTGTAATATTCGGGATTTTCGTCGACCCTCTTTTTGTTATCGTCCAGTGCCTGTTGGTAAATGGAGCGTTCTATAAAACGCCCGTTCTTGTTTTTGGTGCACATTTCCGTGAGATCACAGGTTTTGCATGCCTGCCGGTTCTTGTAGTGTTTTACCTTATGGCCTGCCTTGTCGTAGATACTTCCGTTGGTGGCCAATATCCGATTGGCCGGGCAGGTATAGTAGTCCTTTGTTCTGTCGTACTTGAAATCGACCATGGGATACAGACCGTTGTGCTGAGAGGAATGCTCCTTTGGGGAGGAGTAGGGCGTTATCCCGTTGTTGGTGCATATCTCCAGATGCTTGGCGGTGGTGTATCCTTTGTCGGTAAGGGTGTTCATTTTTTCGACGCCCAGAAGTTCCTTGGCATCCAGGGCCATGGGGGAAAGTGCATGGGTATCGTTGACACTTCCGGTGTCATTGTTCACAAAGAGTTTATGTTTGGCATCACAGCCTGCCTGTACGTTGTAGCCCACATTGACGATGTTGCGGTGTAGCACTACTGATTTGGCATCGGTATCGGTAAGGCTGATTTGAGTTTCACCGCTTTGTTGTAACTGTTTTTCTATGTTGCGGTACTTTTCTTTTTTTGATTTTTGGTAAGCAAGTTTACCTTCAACTTGTTTATGGTCGAAATCCTCGTCCCCTTGGTCCAACTGTTGTTGGTATTCCTTTATCTTGTCATCGATATATCGAATGTGGCGGTCTATCTTTTTTTGGTTGAAGTTGTTCTTAATGGCGTTCTGTGCCCTTATCTTGAAGGAATCTATGGCAATGGTCTGACCATCGATGAGCTCCCAGTCCTTGAGCAGTACTACGAAATATCTGAATGCCTTCTTGAAGGCAACTGCATTGTTTTTTCTGAAATAGGCTATTTTTCTTGCCGATGGCCTGAGGCCTTTCAAGAGCCAGATTACCTCGAGGTTGACCTTGCAGGCATGTTCCAATTGTCGTGAGGAGCGCAGTTTGTTCTTGTACCCGTAGAGATAGAGTTTGAGCAGATCCGATGAACGATAGGGTGGTCTTCCCTCCGAATTGAGAATGTCATTGAACCCCAATTCTTTTAATGGAAGTATGTCTACGAACATATCCACGATCCTTGCCCATGAATCTAAATCTAGGCAAGATTCGAAGTCCATCATTACGAGCTGATCCCTGTTAAAACCTTGTATAAAATCCATATCCTTAAGATACTAAATATCAAAAAGTTATGGTGATTGGAAGGCTAAAGGTAATCAACAAAGTTATCAAGAAAGGGTAAGTTTTTGCGCAGTCTGACGGTTCGTATATGATTTCGTTACGGAAAATGTCCACCGGACTTTTCCGTCGTCGCATAAAGTTAATAAATACGCGAGGATTTTCGGCCTGCCACGCCAAAGGCGTGGTTAGGAAATTCCGCCGCAATGAATTATGGCCCATGTTGTGAGGCGTTTACTACACTATGAAAATATGTCACTCTTTAAATCCATTTTTTGAAAGTATATCCGAGTACCATTTATACGAAATTTCACCTCTATCATAGTATTCTTGTACTTCTTCAATGTTTCCTTTATCACCATAAT
>JBATIW010000047.1:0-4078 GCA_049668005.1 Maribacter sp. | reverse complement strand
GTAGGTACCAATAGCGGAATACGAATTGGTAAAAAAGCCATAATCATGGGCCAAACAGGGGTTACCAAGTCCGTGGAAGGGGGAAAAAGTTATTTTGGAACACCTATTGAGGAATCCAGGGAAAAATTGAAGCAATTGGCCTACATAAAAAAAATTCCATCAATCTTAAAAAAATTGGAAGAATAATTTAGAGATATCCTTTATTATCATAAGTAATCGCATATTTTTGTGCAGCGAAAATTAAATCTATTCATATATGAGCGTTCTAGTCAATAAAAACTCCAAAATAATAGTACAGGGATTTACCGGAAGCGAAGGAACTTTTCATGCAGGGCAGATGATCGAATATGGCACCAATGTTGTCGGTGGTGTAACGCCTGGTAAAGGGGGACAAGAGCACTTGGGAAAACCGGTTTTTAATACTGTTGAAGATGCAGTTGCCGAAGTTGGTGCCGATACCACTATTATTTTCGTACCGCCGGCCTTTGCGGCAGATGCTATTATGGAAGCTGCTAATGCCGGAATAAAAGTGATTATCACAATAACGGAAGGGATTCCTATAGCCGATATGGTAATGGTTTCGGAATATATCAAAGACAAGGATTGCCGCTTGATAGGCCCTAATTGTCCAGGCGTTATTACACCTGATGAAGCTAAAGTAGGCATTATGCCAGGTTTTGTTTTCAAAAAAGGAAATGTTGGTATAGTATCAAAATCAGGTACCTTGACCTATGAAGCTGCTGATCAAGTTGTTCGCCAAGGATTGGGTATAACAACCGCAATTGGAATCGGTGGTGACCCGATTATCGGAACCACCACGAAACAAGCCGTTGAACTTTTAATCAATGATCCTGAGACCGAATGTGTTGTCATGATCGGTGAGATTGGTGGACAGTTAGAGGCTGATGCCGCAAAATGGTATAAAGAGAGTGGTAGTAAAAAACCAATAGTAGGTTTCATCGCTGGAGAAACTGCTCCAGCTGGCAGGACTATGGGACATGCAGGTGCAATTGTAGGCGGTAGCGACGACACAGCACAAGCCAAGAAGAAAATTATGAAGGACTGCGGAATTTACGTAGTTGATTCACCTGCTGAAATAGGTATCAAGGTAAAAGAGGTAATGGGATAAATTCCTATTTAATAAATCTATAAAGTAATTCCCGATGGTTCTGTTTTTTGTTCAGGATTATCGGGTTTTTTTTCGACTTTGCATAAACATAAACTATATTTGATAATCAACCGAATAAAGAAGTGAACAAATGAAACTGATAGAAGGTAAAAATGTAATAATCACTGGTGCTAGTAGGGGTATAGGCAAGGGTATTGCAAAAGTATTTGCTGATAACGGAGCCAATGTTGCCTTTACGTATAGTTCAAGTGAAGGGCCTGCTTTGGAATTGGAAAAAGAACTTTCAAGTAAAGGGGTTAAGGCAAAAGCATATAAAAGTAATGCTGCAAGTTTTGAGGAATCTGAACAATTGGTGGCTCAGGTTTTGGAAGATTTTGATGGAATCGATGTTTTGATCAATAATGCAGGGATTACAAAAGACAACCTTCTAATACGAATGAGCGAGGAAGACTTTGATAAAGTCATCGAAACGAATTTGAAATCTGTCTTTAATATGACCAAAGCTGTTCAGCGAACTTTGTTGAAACAACGCTATGGTTCAATTATAAATATGAGCAGTGTTGTAGGGGTAAAGGGCAATGCAGGGCAGACCAATTATGCTGCTTCCAAAGCTGGTATGATAGGATTTACTAAATCCGTAGCCTTGGAGTTGGGCTCAAGAAATATTAGATGCAATGCCATTGCACCGGGGTTTATTGAAACTGAAATGACCGGGAAACTCGATGAGAAAGTGGTGCAAGGTTGGCGAGATGCTATTCCGTTGAAAAGAGGGGGAACACCTGAAGATATTGCCAATGCTTGTTTGTTTTTTGCTTCGGATTTATCATCTTATGTAACAGGACAGGTATTGAACGTTGGCGGTGGAATGTTGACATAAGTTCTTTTTAGGTACAATGGGCCACACTATCCAATGGGTATTCGTCAAATATTATCTAAACAACATGAACTAGCAATAGAATAAATGCAAACGACAACAGTACTTTTAATCATTTTGGCCGCTGTGGTGGCAATGCTAATTGTACTCTTTCAATATTTTTACAAATCGAAATCCAAAGGAAGACAACGCTTGTTGCTTTCCTTTTTGCGTTTTATTGCTTTGTTTGGTGTATTCTTGGTATTGGTGAATCCAAAATTTAGCAAGAAAGATTTTTCATTGGAAAAAGCCAACTTATTGGTTCTGACTGATAATTCTTCATCAATTAAGCATATCGGCGCCAAGGACCAGGTCGATTCAATGCTACAAAGCTTTAATTCTTCAAAAGGCTTGTCAGATAAATTTAACGTTAAGCAATACAAGTTTGGTAAAACCATCGGAGTTGCTGATAGTCTTTCTTTCTCAGATAAGGCGACAAATATTGTCAAAGCATTAAAAACACTGAATACGATTTATGGCAATACAGAGAGTGTGGTCGTTTTATTAACAGATGGTAATAATACTTTGGGGGAGGATTACGAGTATTATGGTGAAAATCAGAAATTGCCAATTTATCCAATTGTTTTGGGAGATACGACTAGATATGATGATTTGAGAATCACCCAAGTGAATACCAATAAATATGCGTTCTTAAAAAATAGGTTCCCAGTTGAAATATTCGTTTCATATGTTGGAAATGCGAATATAAGAACGGATTTAAATGTAGTATTGGATGGTAAAAATGTACATTCCCAAAAATTGGAATTAACCAAAGATAGCAACTCAAAGGTGATAACCATAAATGTGAGTGCACCATCGGTTGGATTAAAGGTAATGAGAATAGCTTTGAAGCCTTTAATTAATGAAAAAAATACACGGAACAATCTGAAAACTGTTGCCCTTGAAGTAATAGATGAAAAAACCAATGTTGCGATTGTCTCCGATGTATTGCATCCTGATATTGGGGCGCTTAAAAGAGCTATTGAAAGTAACGAGCAGCGCTCAGTTGTCATAGTAAAACCACCGGTTGATTTAAAAGAGTTAAATGATATTGACCTTTTTATACTATACCAACCAACAGTTTCTTTCGAACGGATATATGATTATTTGAAAAAAGGCGGCGTGAATTCGTTTATCATCAGCGGACCAAAAACAAACTGGAATTTCCTTAATAATGCCCAAAGCGCATTTACCAAGAATAGCTACGACCAATCTGAGGAAGTTACCCCATTGATTAATAATGGCTTCTCAAAATTCGATATTTCAAATTTAGTAATGGATGATTATCCGCCATTAGAAACGAATTTGGGCGAAGTTATTATCAATAAAGGTCACGAGATATTGCTCGGACAGCGCATAAAAGGTGCCGACAATGGTGAACCCTTATTGGTTTTGGCAGAAAATGGTTTGGAACGCGAAGCGATATTATTTGGGGAAAACCTTTGGAAATGGAGAGTTCAAAATTTCCGTGAACACCAAAATTTCAACGATTTTGATGCTTTAATTGGTAAATTATTACTTTACCTAACGGCCAATGAACCTAGAAGTAGGCTAGTATTGGATTATGAGTCGTATTACGAAGGGAATAGCGAAGCAAAAATAGCTGCAACTTATTTTGATGAATCTTTCTCTTTTGATTCGGATGCTGAAATCTTATTGCAGCTTACGCAAAAAGGGGAGGGTGGTATGCAAGAATTTCCAATGCTTTTGAAAGGAAGTTTTTATGAGGCAGATCTGAGTAACATGCCTCCTGGGGAATATACTTTTACCGTTAAGGTTGCCAATGGGAATATTAGCAAATCAGGAAGTTTCAATATTTTGGATTTTGATGTGGAACAGCAATTTACATCAAGTAATTATAAAAAGCTGAACAGGCTTGCAGTAAGTACTGGTTCCGTCCTTTCTTTCCCTTCCCAAACTTCTGATCTCATTAACGAATTAATTGTTGGGGACAAATTTAAACCCATCCAAAAAAGCCATCAAAATGTCGTACCTTTGCTTGATTTTAAATTACTATTGGCAATAATCTTAGGTGC
>JBATIW010000046.1:0-10342 GCA_049668005.1 Maribacter sp. | reverse complement strand
ACATTTAACAATACATCTAAATAAAATGACCACGGCTGGGCGGAAAATGATGAAATCGCTGAGATATACCTCTTTGGATGAAATTGATAATGAAGTATTGATTGCTGTACTAAACGAGGCCTATGCTGTAAAGGAAAGGAAGTTTTGGGGATAGCATTCCTGAAGCCTCTATTGAAAACTATGTGATGTTGCCCTTAAAGATCATTAATAACATCATTATTTGGCCACGCTTCCCTATTCTGGATTTTGTCATTCATATAAGTACGAATAGCCTGAATAACTTCTTGAAAATTACTATTACCCTTGTTTGTCAATACCACATAGGAAATAGGATAATCTACCTGCAAAACGGTCAAACTTCCTGGTAAGGCACCATTATGGTTCCAACTGCCATTCTGTAAATAACTTAAACCATCATCTGGTCCCAGCAAATCGGGAATTGAAGCTTCCAAGTCTGAATGCATGGCATATAATGCCAGATCTTTGGTCGAAGCAATCCATCCCCCATGGGAATCCATCCGGGAGACATTCATCGAATAGGGATCCATCCAAGTGGAATAATAGGTGACTTCGTTCGCTTGCGCATCAGTCTTGGTATTGCCGCCAATGTTCATGCCCGTTATATTCATTGGGGCCAAAACCATCTCTTTTACATAGTCTTCATAGGCCATGCCTGAAACCGCTTCAATAATCCTTCCCAATAGGCTATAACCAAAGTTGGAATATTCATATTGCATTCCTGGGGAATAGGTCAAGGATCGTTCATCCAACACCTTAGCTATCAAATCCGAGTGGGTAAGGGCATTGTCATCGAACATTATATCATTGGGATCATTCGAGAATCCGCCCATGTGTTCTATAAGATGGTAAAGGGTAATCATTTTTTCCTGGTCTTCATAGGGCAGATCACCATATTCGGTACCTAAAAGCGATTCCTGTCCAAAAATGAGGTCATCTAAATGTAACGTACCTTCTGAAACAAGTTTGGAAATAGCGGTCAAGGTAATGGGTTTTGAGATTGATGCTATTCTAAAATCAGAGTTTTCATGTACATCAACATTATTTTCAATATCTGCCTTGCCAAAGGATTCGAGATAAATAATTTTATTGAATCTGGTAATGGCCACTTGGGCTCCCGGAATGCCGTAAATGTTCATCAGGGATTCGAAACCCGAAGTAATATCATCTAGATTCGCATCGGTGCTATCTTGATTGCCACCAGAATTATCTGGGACTTCATTTTGAATGAAATTATCCCCTGAATCGGCACCACTTGTCTGATCAACCTGATTTTGGTCACGTATTATAGGATCATCTTCCGTCTTATTACAAGAGATGGAACATGCCAGAAACATGAATAAACAAGCTATTTTTTTCATTTTGAGGACTTGAATTTCAACAATCAACTTTAGTTAAGATACAAATTTTTAACCCATTAGGTACCTGGTTAGTAGGAGTGAGAAGGACAAAATTACGATATAAAGTAAAAAAGTACTGAAAAACTGTTATCGCATGTCCAAATGAACCGTAAATGCAATAAGCACGACTTAAATACCTACAATAGCCCTTTGACTTCTATTTACTCCTTGATCCAGCCTTTATTTTTATAAAGTTCAATATAGCCGTTGCTCAGTTCATCGGAGTCTTTATATTTTTCCCTTACCTCTTCCAATTTATCCTTCATCCCATTAACTACTTGGGCATATTCGGGATCATTATAAACATTGTTGATTTCCAAGGAATCATTTTTTCTGTCATAGAGTTCCCATTCATCAACATCATAGTAGAAGTGAATTAGTTTATACTCCTTTGTTGCAATACCATAATGTCTTTTTACTGTATGTTCCGCAGGATATTCATAATAATGGTAGAACACGGCATCGCGATTCCACTTTTCTTTGTTTTTCGCCATTAATGGAACCAAAGATTCGCCTTGCATGTCTTCTGGAGGATTAACACCCGCAATTTCCAAAAAGGTCTGTGCGAAGTCTAAATTTTGTACCATTTCATCTTCTGTTGTGCTAGGTGAAATTACATTGGGCCATTTAATCAATAAGGGAGTTTTGAACGATTCATTATACATGAAACGCTTATCGAACCAACCATGTTCGCCCAAATAAAAACCTTGGTCCGAGGTATAGACCACAATGGTGTTATCTGATAACTTAGTATCATCCAAATAATCCAGCAATCTACCTACATTCTCATCCACTGCTGCAATAGTACCCAAATAGTCCTGCATATAGCGTTGGTATTTCCAAATCATCAGGGTGGAATCGTTCATTGTGGGATATGCATTTTTAAAATCCAAGCTTATTGGATCATATACTGCATCCCATGCAGCTTTCTGTTGTGCATTCATTTTTTTCAATGGATCGAATAATTTTCGATCATCAATCTGAAGTTCTTCGATGACTTCTGGGAGCACCTTGTTGTCATAGTTCAACACCATATGTTTCAAGATATTCATCTCAGCTGTTTTGGCAGCCTCACCACGGGTATTATAATCATCGAATAATGTTTCGGGTAAGGGGAATGTCTTTTTTGTATACTCCTTGTAATGACGCTCGGCAGGTAACCAAGATCTATGGGGTGCTTTGTGCAAATACATCAAGAGAAAAGGTTTGCTGGGATTTCTTCTTTTCTTTAGCCAATCCAAGGTCAAATCGGTAATAATATCCGTTACATATCCTGTTATTGTAGTATCCCCTTCAGAGGTATTGAACTTTGGGTTGTAATAGTCCCCTTGACCAGGTAGGATTTTGAATTCGTCAAAACCCTTAGGATTGTTCCCAAAATGTAGTTTCCCGAACATGGCTGTTTGGTAGCCGGATTTCTTTAAGAGTTGCGGAAAAGTAACATTCGTAGTGTCAAAAGGGGAGCGATTGTCTATCTTTCCATTGATGTGTGAATGCTTCCCAGTAAGAATGACAGCCCTTGACGGAGCGCATATTGAATTTGTAACTGTGGCATTTGTGAAGAGCATACCCTCCTTGGCGATTCTATCAATATTCGGGGTATGAATCAGTTTATCGTCATATGCACTTATGGCCTGGTAAGCATGGTCATCAGACATGATGAATACAATATTGGGCCTTTTTGATTGCTGCTTTTGAGTAGTATAGCTATCACAAGCATTCAGAAGAAAAAGAAGAATGCTACAAACTGAATAAGTAAAAACACGTTTCATAGGGCTATTGCATTGAAGACCCAATTTAGTGAATTAATCCAGATTGTTTACAGTCTTTCTAAGTGTTACAAGATTATTCAGAAGTTTTTCCAAATGATCTAAATGTAACATATTGGCCCCATCACTTTTAGCAATTGAAGGATCAAAATGGGTTTCCATAAACAGTCCGTCAACACCGGTGGCAATTCCTGCCCGGGCAATTGTTTCGATCATGTTGGGTCTGCCGCCGGTTACACCTGAAGATTGATTGGGTTGTTGCAAGGAATGGGTAACATCCAAAACAACAGGGGCGTATTCCTTCATTGTAGGTATTCCCCTAAAATCAACGATCATATCCTGATACCCGAACATAGTTCCACGATCGGTCAACATGACCTGATTATTCCCGGAATCCTCAACCTTTCGAACAGCGTGCTGCATACTTTCCGGACTCATGAATTGGCCTTTCTTAAGATTAACCACTTTGCCTGTTTTTGCAGCTGCAACCACTAAATCAGTTTGACGAACAAGAAAAGCTGGTATTTGCAGTACATCTACATATTCCGCTGCCAATTGTGCATCTGCTATTTCATGAATATCTGTCACTGTGGGAACTTTGAAAGTCTCAGAAACCTTTCTCAAAATCTTTAGTGCTTTTTCATCCCCAATACCAGTAAATGAATCTACACGGCTTCGATTCGCCTTTTTAAAACTCCCCTTGAATATGTAGGGTATTTCTAGCTTATCAGTAATAGTGGTTATTTTCTCAGCAATGCGCATCGCCATTTGCTCTCCTTCAATGGCGCAAGGGCCTGAAAGCAGAAAGAAATTATTGCCATTTGCATATTTTAGTTGAGGAATTAAATTCAGTTTCATGGATCATTAATTGATTGGGCAAAGATAATGGTTTTTGACTCTAAATAAACCGTATTGAACTCATTCAAAATCAGGAGAATAAGAATTCATGGTATTTTCTGATACCCTATTAAAATTAGCAGTATCTTTGCGCGCTTAAAATAGCCACGCTATTAAATAAAAGTTATGTCAACAACAAAGAATATTGCGATTATCGCACACGTAGATCACGGGAAAACTACTTTGGTAGATAAGATCATGCACCATTGTCAATTATTTAGGGACAACCAGAATACGGGTGAACTTATTTTGGACAACAACGATCTGGAACGTGAACGTGGGATAACAATTACTTCCAAAAACGTTGCCGTGATGTATAAGGATGCGAAAATCAATATCATCGATACACCAGGTCACGCCGATTTTGGAGGGGAAGTAGAGCGTGTTTTGAATATGGCAGATGGTGTTTTGTTATTGGTCGATGCTTTTGAAGGACCCATGCCCCAAACTCGTTTTGTTTTGCAAAAAGCAATTGATTTGGGATTGAAACCATGCGTGGTGATTAATAAAGTCGATAAGGAAAACTGTACTCCTGAGGAAGTTCATGAGAAGGTTTTTGATTTGATGTTCGAGTTGGGCGCTGAAGAGTGGCAGTTGGACTTTCCTACTGTTTACGGTTCCGCCAAAAATAACTGGATGAGCGACGATTGGAAAAACGAAACAGATTCTATTGAACCACTATTGGATATGGTAGTGGAGCATATTCCCACCTTTGTACCAGAAGAGGGAAATACGCAAATGTTGATTACCTCGTTGGACTTTTCCTCATTTACCGGAAGAATTGCCATTGGAAGGTTACTAAGAGGAAGCTTAAAGGAAGGGCAACCTATTTCTTTGGTAAAACGGGATGGAAGTATAGTAAAATCAAAAATAAAAGAGCTCTTTACTTTTGAAGGCTTGGGGAGAATAAAAGTAAAAGAAGTAACAACAGGCGATATTTGTGCCATTGTTGGTCTTGAAGGTTTTGAAATTGGTGATACCATTGCCGATTTGGAAAATCCTGAAGGGTTGAAGACCATCGCTATCGATGAACCTACCATGAGTATGTTATTTACCATAAATGATAGTCCATTTTTTGGTAAGGATGGTAAATACGTAACGTCTAGGCATATTAAGGAGCGTTTGGAAAAGGAGTTGGAAAAGAACTTGGCATTACGCGTTGAAGAGACGGATAGTGCTGATAAATTCATGGTATTCGGGCGTGGGGTTTTACACCTCTCTGTTTTAATAGAGACTATGAGAAGGGAAGGCTATGAATTACAGATTGGCCAACCTCAAGTAATCATTAGGGTAATCGATGGTGTTAAATGTGAACCCGTTGAGCATTTGACTATTGATTTGCCTGAAGAAGTTTCTGGTAGAGCTGTTGAAATGGTATCTATACGTAAAGGTGAAATGACCAGTATGGAGGCCAAGGGAAATCGTATGATCTGCGAATTTATGATTCCTTCAAGAGGAATTATAGGGTTACGTAATCAATTACTGACTGCCACCGCTGGAGAGGCCATTATGGCGCACCGGTTCTTTGAATATCAGCCGATGAAAGGTGATATTCCACAGCGTCAAAACGGCTCGTTGGTTTCTATGGAAAAAGGGAAAGCCATTCCGTATTCAATTGATAAATTACAGGATAGGGGCAAGTTTTTTGTTGACCCGGGGGAAGATATTTATGAGGGTCAGGTTATCGGTGAGAATTCACGTGGTGATGATATGACCATTAATATTACGAAGACCAAAAAATTATCCAATGTTCGTTCTTCAGGGGCGGATGATAAAGCGAAAATTGTACCGGCCATAAAATTCTCCTTGGAAGAAGCTTTGGAATATATTCAGAAAGATGAATATGTTGAGGTTACTCCTAAATTTATACGTCTGCGTAAAATATACTTGACAGAGGTAGACCGAAAGCGTAATAAAATAGCATAAACAGCATCAAAAGGTAAGAAAAAGGCCCAAACTTTAGTTTGGGCCTTTTTATTTTAAAAATTGTCATGCTTATTCTTTAGGTGCTTCATGCAATGCGGCGGCTGCAGCCCCAATAATGCCTGCATAATTCTGTAATCCCGCTGCAATTACCGGAGTATCTATTGTAATGTATTCTTTAAATTCGTCAAAATTCTTTGAAGTACCGCCCCCAAGAATTATCAGGTCAGGTGATATGATCAAATCAACCAATTCCAAGAAGGTATTGAATCGTTTTCCCCATTGGGCATAGGAAAGTCCTTCTCGTTCTTTGGCCGATGCAGCAGCCCACAATTCAATTTTCTTATATTTCTTATAAGGTATTTGACCAAGTTCCATGTTGGGGATTAATTCCCCATCTAAAAAAGCCCCACTACCTAAACCTGTACCAATGGTAATCATCAACACAAAGCCTTCCTTTCCTTTTCCAACGCCATAGTTCATGGCAGCATATCCCGCGGCATCGGCATCGTTGATTACGGTTACTGGTAAGCCGGTATATTCGCTGAACAGTTCCTTAACATTAACGTGGTACCACTTTTTGTGAAGATTACCTGGCGATTTGCAGATCCCGTGTTTAATTACTGTAGGGAATCCCACACCTACAGGCCCTTTATGGTTGAAATGTTTTACCAATTCGGCAACTACCTTTGCCATCTCTTTGGGTTTTCTTGAGGGTGGCGTTGGAATGCGATGACGTTCTGTCAACATTTCACCAGTAAGTGAGTTTACCAATGCTCCTTTTATTCCAGAACCTCCAATATCAATACCAAGAACTACCATTGTTGTTTTTTAATTTTCAAGCGCAAAGTAACAAAAAGAATCAGTAATCTTGCTCCTACCCGTAAAATTGCTAATTAATCATTAGGTTCTATGTAATAATCTATTGAATTCAAGGAATGATTCGCATCAATGATATCCAGGATTTTATCAATGTATTTCCCAAAACCAGTGAGCGTATTGTTTTGTTTATTCTTGCCAAGGGCACTTGATATGGTCTCATCCCGATTACCAAACTTATACCCTCCTTTTTTAACCCAAAGCATATTCAGTAAATGTTGCATAATTACATTGCCCAATTGATCAACAGAAATGGCAATTTTTAATAAGTACTCTCCAATGCCGGTAAGTCCCTTAGAAAATAAGGTGTGGAAAAATCCGTAAATAAGGCCTAAAGGTCCCGTAAATAATAATAATACAATTGAGATGCCAAATAATAATAGCCCGAAAAACGGCTTGACCTTTTTATCCGATTTAGAATCTTGTTTTTTATGTATCATAGCGCTAATGACAGCTATTAAAGCTTATTGTTTGATTATGTTTTATATGGAATGATTTGTCGATGTAAAATCTCTACTATTCTGAATAACAAATGGCAAGGGCAATTTAAACCGCCTTTTGGACCACTTCAAACACCTTACTGCCATCGCATTTGAGCGTTTTGGATGGATATTTTAAGATAAGCGCATAATCATGGGTTGCCATTAAAATTGTTCGTCCCGATTTGTTGATTTCTTGAAGTACTTTCATAACCTCTACACTGGTCTGCGGGTCAAGGTTACCGGTAGGCTCATCGGCTAGAATCAGTTCAGGGTCGTTAAGTAGGGCTCGCGCAATCGCTATTCTTTGTTGTTCCCCTCCTGAAAGCTCATGGGGAAACTTGAATCCTTTGGTTTTCATGCCTACTTTATCCAGCACATCAGCTATCTGGGCGTTCATTTTTATCTGGTCTTTCCAGCCAGTGGCCTTAAGAACGAACTGAAGATTGTTATTTATATTTCGGTCTGGTAATAATTTAAAATCCTGGAATACAATACCTAATTTTCGCCTTAAAAATGGAATGTCTTTTTCTTGGAGTGTCTTTAGGTCAAAACCGACTATGGTGCCTTCGCCCTGCCTTAACATCAAATCCCCATAAAGCGTTTTCATGAAACTACTTTTGCCACTACCGGTTTTACCGATTAAGTAAACGAACTCGCCTTTTTTTATGTCTAAACTAACCTCGTTCAACACCAGGTTCTCCTTTTGGAAAACAGCAACATCTTTTAATTCTAAAATAGATTCGGACATATTCTTCTTGTTGATATAAAAGTAATAAGTTCTAAGTGAAATCAAAGGTAGCCCCTGTAAAATATTTTTCTTTGTTAGCGATACAAATCGTGTTAAGAATATACTTAGGTACGATATTTGTCGTTATTCTTTGTAATTGCAAATATTTCCTTGCGCTTTGCCGTAAGGGTACCTAAAATGCCATTTCGGCAAACACGGGAAACTTAAATAAAGAATCAAAATTCTTTATTGAACGGAATTTTTAAATAGTTAGAACACTATGTTTAGAAAAATCACCGCTTTTATTCCCATTTTCATGGGAATTATTTGGATTGGGACTTCCCAGGAAACCAAAATTTACACCCACGAAAAAAAGGAGTATCAAGATGCCTTGGCGCTGTATAATAATGAACAGTACCAAGCCGCACAGACTATTTTTGAAAGGGTCAAATTAACTACCAAGGATTATGAGACCGAAGCAAATAGTACCTACTATGTTGCTAATGCGGCAGTACGTTTAAATCAATTGGGTGCCGACAGATTAATGGAAGATTTTGTTGAGAGATACCCTACTTCCACAAAGAGAAACTCAGCCTATGCAGATGTAGCGGACTACTATTTTGAAACTGGAAAATATCCATATGCCTTAAAATGGTATAAGAAGGTAGATCAAAGCGCGATGTCCCGGAATGAAATGGATAAGTTCAATTTCAACTATGGCTATTCACTATTTGCTTCTAAAAAAACCAAGGAAGCTGAACGGTATTTAAGCAAAGTAACAAACTCTCCTGTGTATAGCTCGCAGGCTAAATACTATTTGGGATATATCGCTTATCAACAGGATGACTACGAAGCTGCGAACGAACGATTTGACCAAATTACCGATCCTGAGGTTTTGGAAGAAAAGTTATCGTACTACCAGGCCGATATGAATTTCAAATTGGGGAAATTTGAAGAGGCAATTGCACTCGCAAAAAAGCAATTGCCAAAATCGGATAGAAAAGAAGTTTCCGAACTGAATAAGATTATAGGGGAGAGTTATTTTAACCTTGAACAATACGTGGATGCAATCCCATATTTAGAGAAGTACAAAGGAAAAAGGGGAAAATGGAGTAATACCGATTATTACCTTTTAGGATATTGTTTCTACAAACAGGGCGATTTTGGCAATGCCATACAGCAATTCAATAAAATTATTGGGGGCACTAATAGCGTTTCACAAAATGCATATTACCATTTAGCCGAATGTTATTTGAATTTGGACAAAAAACAGGAAGCCTTGAACGCTTTTCGAAATGCGTCCCAAATGGATTTCTCTGCTGAAATACAGAAGGATGCTTATTTGAATTATGCACGTTTGAGTTATGAGATTGGGAATGCCTATGAGCCTGTACCGCAGGTAATAGCAGGTTATTTGGAACAATATCCCAATGATGACCATGCGAAGGAAATGCAAGAATTATTGGTGGATTCCTATATAACATCAAAGAATTTTGAAGGTGCTATTCAGTTACTTGAAAAGAATCGCAATTATGCCAGTAAAACCACCTATCAAAAAGTGGCTTATTATCGAGGAGTGGAATTATTTTTGGATGGGGATTATGCAGGCGCAAATGAAAATTTCAACAAGTCTTTGTCGAGTGCGGAAGATGCACTTTTTAAGGCCAAAGCGAATTATTGGAAGGCAGAATCTGTATATATGTTGAACCGTTTTGAAGAGGCATTGGCAAGTTATACAGATTTTAAACAGAATTCAAGTGCCAGACGCACCGAAGAATATAATAATGTGGATTACAACTTGGCATATACCCATTTCAAATTAAGGGATTATGGCAATGCCATTACCTACTTCAATAGTTTTTCCAAATCAGGAACCACAGAACAGGAAAAATTGAATGACAGCTATTTGCGATTAGGTGATAGTTATTTTGTGACCAGTAAATATTGGCCTGCTATTGAAACCTATAATAAGGCTTTGGCTCTTTCAGGTCCTGAAAAGGACTATGCGGCATTTCAAAAAGCTTTGAGTTATGGTTTCGTTGGGAAAAGTGCAACGAAGATAGAAGAACTGGACAAATTTGTATCACGATATCCTAAATCAACCCTAAAAGATGATGCCCTATTCGAATTGGGGAATTCATACATCACTGCCGGTCAGGAAAGCAAAGGGTTAATCACTTATGATCGTCTTATCGAAGGTTATCGAGGGAGTTCTTTAGTGCCACAGGCTGTTATGCGCCAAGGCCT
>JBATIW010000045.1:0-8659 GCA_049668005.1 Maribacter sp. | reverse complement strand
GGTAGATGTATACAATCCCTTGACTATTGGAATAGGGACGAAGATGGCAATGCTGTACGCAATACCCAGTTCAACGAGTTCAAAACAAGAAATGGTCGTGAGGTCCAGGACGGTGGTGGTGTGTTACCTGATTTTGTCATCGATGAACTGAATACCAATTCCTTGACCAAGGCATTGGAGCAAAACAACATCATTTTTGATTTCGCCACAGACTATCACTACCAAAACACCGTAGAAAATCTTAGCAACATTTCCTTTTCGGACGTTGATTTCAATGCTTTTAAAACTTTTGTGGGTCAAAGTGATTTTACCTACGAGACAAAAACGGAAAAGGCAATTAAAGTTGCCATGGACGATGAGGATAGCGATATATTAGGAGCTTCTGTACAGGAAAACTATAAATCCCTTTTAGCTGAAATCGAGAAAAGCAAATTCATGGCCTTGGATAAACATAAAAAGGAAATCCAGAAAAAATTGGAAGACGAAATCGTAAAAAGATACTTTTATCGAGAAGGTCTTTATGAACATTATTTAACCCACGATGAGGCGATATTGGCCGCCTCAGAACTATTGTCAAATGAAGGCAAATATAGGGGCATACTGCAATAGGCCCTTGTTATTTATAGATACAACTGCCGGGATTTGATTTTATAAAATGTTTTCCGTAATTAACGGCCTTTGGATCCATACACCCTTTAAGGTTTTTGATTTTTATTCTTCTAAAATCAATGGGCTGACCTTCACTTTGCAGCGCTATAAAACCCTTTTTCAATAATTGTCCGTCTTTCTTTATTTCTGGATCGTAGCGGTCAACCACACCACCTCCAATTTGTGGTTTGGTATATTGTAAAACTTCTTTTCCGTTAATAATATGGGTAACCAATGAGTCCCCTAATACTATTAGTTCTGCTTTCACCCATTTATTGCCAAAATAAGTCTCCGAAGTTGAGTTTATACAATGTCTCGAATCAATTTTGCCCTCATAAACGACATCTGTCCCAGGTGAGCACATATTACCCGTAGGTCTGGCTTTACCTTTTTCCAAGCCGGCCAAAAATTGCATTTCGACCGAGATAGGCCAATTTTGTTCCTTAGGCATTGTTTTGGGGTCTTGACTATGGAACATTAAACCACTATTCTTTATAGTAAAACTCGGAGCTCCTGGGTGCAATTCCCCAACAAATCTATATTCCAATGACAAATGAAAATAAGAATAAGGTTCGTTATAATATAAATGTCCAAAACGGTCATTAAAATCCCCTTCATATTGATCATAGCGTACTTTTATGATTTCGTTTTCTGCCCTAAAAGTATCTCCATGATTATTGCCTACTTCATAATGGTGGATTTTAGTCGTCCAATTATCAATATCCCTTCCGTTGAACATACTTTCCCAACCCTCATTCTTAGCGATAGTCTTTACACTAGCGCATTGGCACAGGACCGTAACAATACACAAATATCCCAGTACTTTAAAATTAGACCACATGTCACACTATTTTGATGATTGATACTGTAAGATACTACAAGTTTTAATCTATAACTACTTAAATAATCCCAAGGACAAATAATTTAATCGAATTGTGGGATTAAGAGGTTGGTTCGGTAATTCTGACGTTAGATAGTATTAGATAATTGAAGCTTAAAACAATAGGATAATGGTATTGATTAATTACATTTATAATTCAATGCAATTCGATTATCAAAAAGAGAATGAATCTACTGCGCTTTTTCATTGCCGTTTGTTTCTGCCTTTCATGTGGAAATGCGTCGAAAACCAAAAAGTCGTTAACAACGAGTGAAACAGAGGCTCCCCAAAAACTAAACACTTCCTTGATAATATTAGGCAATGTACAGGATGCCGGCTCACCACATATTGCCTGTATAAAAGAGTGCTGTAATACATTATTTATAGTTCCAGATGCAAATCGCAAAGTGGTCTCTTTAGGATTAATAGATGCTAAAAACGAAAAGACATACTTATTTGAAGCGACACCGGACGTTCCGGAACAACTAAGGAATTTAAAGGACAAAGCGCAGTTCAACGCAAATGAAATACCGAATGGTATTTTTATTACACATGCACACATAGGCCATTATACAGGGCTTATGTACCTAGGTAAAGAAGCCACAAACGCAAAAAATGCAATAGTATATGCAATGCCCAGACTAAAGGCCTTTTTAGAGGCCAATGGCCCCTGGGACCAATTGGTCTCCAATAAAAACATAGTATTGGAAGAAATTCATAACAACGAAGAAATTATGTTATCGGAAGAAATAAAGGTAATACCTCTTAAGGTGCCACATCGCGATGAATATTCTGAAACTGTAGGGTTTAAAATCGTCGGTCCAAACAAAAGCGCTTTGTTCATCCCCGATATTGACAAATGGGAAAAATGGGAAACCCGTATTGTAGAAGCTGTAGTGGATGTGGATTATGCGTTAATTGATGCTACCTTTTATGATGCCGCCGAAATGATCAACCGTGATATTTCTGAAATTCCCCATCCGTTTGTGATTGAAACTATGGAATTGTTCAAAAACCAACCGGAAGCAGTAAGAAACAAAATCCATTTTATTCATTTGAACCACACCAATCCCCTTTTGAGTCCTGAAAGTGAACAAACAACAAAAGTCTTGGCAAAAGGGTTCAATATTTCCAGGATAAATGATATCATCGTACTTTAAAGAACATCTTGCCTATGAGTTAGGCAGTCCAATTTTAAAAGTTGAGCCCGTATCAGGAGGTGATATTTCGCAAGCCTTTTGTATATATACCCAATCGGAACGCTTTTTTTGCAAAGTGAATCAAAATAAATTTGCCCATGAAATGTTCATGGCTGAAAAAGTGGGATTGGAAGCCATCAATCGCACCAAAGCTATCAAAGCCCCGGAAGTTCTCTACTGTGGACAACACAAAGGTAGTTCCTATTTATTGTTGGAGTTCATTGAGTCCAAAAATCCAACTGCTGTAGAATTCCAGGCCTTCGGGCATCAATTGGCCGATTTACATACATTTTCTGTAGGAAGCTCTTTTGGATTGAAACAAGACAATTACATCGGAAGTTTACCGCAATCAAACAAAAACCATTCGGATTGGGCATTATTTTATGTTCATGAGCGCTTGTTGCCCCAGCTCAAAATGGCCAAAGCGAAGGCGTTATTGAGCTCCAGTGAAATTCCTTCTGGACTTAAGCTTGTAAAAAGTTGCCGGCAATATTTCCCAAAAGTAAAACCAGCATTGCTTCATGGGGATTTATGGAGTGGCAATTACCTTTTTAGTACTCAGGGTATCCCCTATCTTATTGATCCAGCGTTATACTGTGGTCATCATGAGGTAGATTTGGCTATGACACAGCTTTTTGGTGGCTTTTCTTCCAACTTTTATGCTGCATATGCTGAGCAGGTCCCAGTGGAAAACCTTTATAAAGAGAGAAGGGATATTTACCAATTATACTACCTTTTGGTGCATCTTAATTTGTTCGGAAAATCGTATTATCCAACTGTCAAACAATTACTAAAAACATACTTTCTTTAGCGATACAACCCATTGCAAAATTATTTAACTTTAGGATAACCAATCCCGACAAAGAAAATGCGATTCGCCAAACACCTGTGCCTAATCTTAGCCATTTGTTTTATGCTCTTTTCCCTTATTAGTTGTGAAAAATCAAATTCCAAGACACCGTCCTATACCACTTGGTCCTCCTATTTGGGCGATTCAGGGCGCAGCCACTACTCCACATTATCCGAGATCACCCCAAAGAACGTTGCTGGCCTAAAAGTTGCTTGGCGATATGAAGCACCTGATTGGGGGCAAATGCAAATGAATCCTATTGTCGTTGACAGTGTGCTTTATGGAGTAACGGCTGCCTTGCGTGCTTTTGCCCTAAACGCAACTACTGGAGAAGAACTTTGGCGTTTTGGCGATTCATTACAAGTATGGCATTCTACAAGTCGTGGTGTTTCGTATTGGCAAAACGACGATGACAAACGTATTTTAATTACTAGGGGCTCCGATTTGTATGCCCTGGATGCCGCGACAGGTAAGCCGATCAGTAGTTTTGGAAATGGAGGCAAGATAGATCTGCGTTCTGGTCTCCCTGGGAGTGATAAAGACAAGTTCGTGATCTCAAATACGCCAGGCACAGTTTATAAAGATTTGATTGTAATGCCCCTACGGCTTTCAGAGAGTATTGATGCGGCTCAAGGCGATATCATGGCTTTCAACATTATCACTGGAGCCCTGGAATGGGCATTTCATCCCATACCCTATCCTGGGGAAGAGGGATATGAAACGTGGGAAGATAAAAACGCTTACCAAAACGAATTGGTAGGTGCGGCCAATAATTGGGCAGGAATGGCAGTAGATGAGGAGTTGGAAATCATATATATACCAACAGGTTCCGCAGCTCCAGATTTCTATGGCGGAATGCGCAAAGGGAGCAATTTATATTCTGATTGTCTGTTGGCTTTGAATGCGAACACAGGTGAACGAATCTGGCATTTTCAGTTTACCCATCATGATATATGGGATAGAGACCCCCCTGCCCCACCTAATCTATTGATGGTGGAACGGAATGGAAAAAAAATTCCTGCAGTGGCGCAAGTAACCAAACAGGGATATGTCTATGTTTTTGACCGAAGAACAGGGGAACCCTTATTCGATATCGAAGAAAAACCTGTTCCCCCGTCACAATTAAAAGGTGAAAAAGCTTGGTCAACACAACCATTTCCCGTAGCACCCAAACCATTTGCACGACAATCCATTGATATTACTGAGAATGATATTAGTCCTTATGCAGCAAATAAAGAAGAGTTAAAGGGGGTGCTTAAAATGGTCGAAAAACGTATTTACGCCCCGCCAAGTATTGATCCTGTTTTACTGTTACCAGGGTACGATGGAGCGGCAGAATGGGGAGGAACTGCGGCGGACCCAGAGGACGGAATCATGTATGTGAATTCCAACGAAATGGCCTGGATCATGCAAATGGAAGAAGTTGTTGAAAAAAGTAATGGGACCTCATTAGGGGAAAGGATTTATAGTGATAATTGTGTTATTTGTCATAAATCTGATAGGTCGGGAATGGAATTAAGCAATTTTCCATCACTTGTAGGCATAAAAGCATCAAAAACCAAAGAAGAGGTTGCTTTACAAATCACCCAAGGAAAAGGAATGATGACTGGATTTCCCCATATTACAGGCAATGAAATGACTGCACTATTGAGTTTCTTGTTTGATGAAAATGATAAACAAGAAGTCGCCCCTGAAAAACCAACCACATATCCTTTACCATATAAACACAAAGGATATGACAAATTCCTTGATAGTAATGGTAACCCTGCGATTACACCGCCTTGGGGTACCTTACATGCCATAGATTTAAATACCGGAAGGTATATTTGGTCGATTCCGTTCGGTGAAACGCTGTCCTTAAAAGAACAGGGCATAACAGGAACGGGTTGCGAAAACTATGGCGGACCGGTTGTGACTGAAAACGGGTTGCTTTTTATTGGAGCCACTAAAGATGGCTATTTTAGGGTGTTTGATAAACACAATGGGGCCTTGCTGTGGGAATACGAATTGCCTGCTGCAGCATTTGCCACGCCCGCCATGTATGAAGTTGATGGCAAACAATATATTGCCATAGCCTGTGGTGGTGAAAAATTGGGAACCGATAAAGGAAATCAAATCATTGCTTTCGCTTTGGAATAACAAATTGATCAATGCAAAAACTAAGAACATTAGTAGTTGGCTGCGGTAATATGGGAACATCCCATGCGCGGGCCTATCACCAATTAGATGGATTTAAAATTGTAGGGCTGGTAAGTCGCAACCCTGAAAGTAGAGAGAAACTGTCCAAAGAACTCGGTGGTTTGCCCACTTTTGGGGATTTTAAACAAGCCCTAGAGCTCACAAAACCCAATGTGGTCTCGATTAGCACTTATCCGGACACCCATGCTGCATTTATAAAGGCAAGCTTGGAGGCCAATGCCCATGTGTTTGTTGAAAAACCCATGGCATTGACTGTTGAAGAAGCAGGGGAGTTAGTGGCTTTATCAATCGCCAAAAACAAAAAAATGGTAGTGGGTTATATTCTTAGGGTACATCCCGCTTGGACCAAATTTGTGGAAGTTGCACGAACCTTGGGTAAACCCTTGGTCATGCGCATGAATCTGAACCAACAGAGCTCCGGTGATAACTGGTATACGCATAAACAATTGATGCAATCTATGTCGCCCATTGTGGATTGCGGAGTGCATTATGTTGATATTATGTGTTTAATGACGCAGTCGGTGCCAATAAGTGTAAGTGCCATAGGTGCAAAACTTTCGCATGAAATTGCTGATACTATGTACAATTATGGTCAATTACAAGTACGTTTTAAAGACGGATCCGTGGGCTGGTACGAAGCAGGTTGGGGGCCCATGATGAGCGAAACGGCAGTCTTCATTAAGGATGTGATTGGTCCAAAAGGTTCGGTTTCAATTTCCGATGAAATAAAAGGCGATTCACAGGACATTGAGGGCCATACGAAAACTGGTGGCCTCAAACTGCACCATAGTACATTGACTGATGCTGGGGAATTTGCTAAAAATGATGAGTTTATCAGCATGGCCAACGAACCTGATCACGACGGCCTCTGTCGTTTGGAGCAGGAATATTTTCTTAAGGCCATTACAGATGACCTTGATTTGAGCAATCACCTTAAGGATGCCGTAAATAGTTTACGTATCGTTTTAGCTGCCGATGAATCTTTCAGAACAGGTAAAACTGTTGAATTATAAGGGGGGGACCAATAGTGCAACAATTTTCTTTTTATCCTGCATATAGTCAAGTTCAAAATTTGTGTGTTCTTTAATTGAAAACAGGTTTTTTAGCTAAATAAATCAGGCCTTTGCCTTGCTGTTTAAAAATACGTTTCGTTCGTAGATAACGATTCAGGTTGTATTCATCATAGTTTTTGGAAGTCTTTTCCACGCTACTTATTTTTACCCTTCCGGAGGCATGAATAAATTCATTATCGCCGATCCACATGCCTACATGCACGACTTTTTCAGCCGTTGTATCTGTGGCTTTCCTGCCAAAGAACAATAAATCGCCTTCAACCAGGTTTTGAAAACTCTTTGTTGAGTCTATAAATTTTCCAGTGTGTACTTGCTGGGAGGCATCACGTGGAATCACCATTCCGTTGAGGAAATAAATGGTCTTGGTAAAGCCACTACAATCAACTCCTTTGGTAGAGGTGCCTCCCCAGAGATAGGGCACACCCATCAATGCTTTTCCCTCGGAAACCAAGGTTTCATTCGTCGGGTTTAGATTCTTTAGCCAAGCATCATAGGGTTCCGCCTCATTTTTTCGGACGTAAGCATTGCGTCCATCCGGAAATCTTACAATATAGTTATTGTCGGCATACTTTAAGATAGTCAACAGGTTCCCAGCAGTTAAGTCGGAAACAATAGAAGTATTCTCATCGGGACCTAAATAGGCATGGCCATAAGTTTGGGTATAAATGATTTTCTCATCACCGTTCCAATTTTCGGCTTTTTGTTCATCGGCCAATGCTATTCCTCCAGCGTCTACCCAGGCTAAATATTGATCAGGGGTTTGCACATAGTACCAATCATCTTCCTTTTTATAAACTTTTACAATGGTTCCTAAGGTCGACTGAGTTGCCAATTCAGAAGAATGGCTTGGATTGCTTCTCAAATTAGCTACAGAAATATTGATGATGGCCTTTGTTTTTTTTCCAAGATAATCCGCAGGCAACACTTGAATACTATCAACAAAGGCAATGCTATCATTGGCTAAACGGGCCTTTAAAGCCTTAACAGCCTTAGGAAGGTTAGTTTCGCCTTTTAAAATATACTCATTGGTATTTTTAATCGCTGTCACTTCAAATAAAGCCACTCTCTTATCAGGAGCATACTCCGCTTTAATTTCAGCTAGCTTTATATTAATCGGTTCCTCTGGCCTGTTCGGGTCTTCTTTACAACCCATTAAGAAAAAGATGCCAAACGTGATTGCACAATTGTATAGTATTGATTTCATTTTTAATCCTTTGTTTTTGTAAAAATACGGATATTCCGTCATCTCCTTTGAATCATCATGTTCAAGAGTGGGTTAATCCTCGCATAAAAATATCATCCTTTTTGATTAATTTCGCCTCGCATGAACAAATTAAAGGTAATAGAGCTTTTTGCGGGGGTTGGAGGGTTTCGTCTAGGTCTTGAAAATACCGGTAATTACGAGGTGGTATGGTCTAATCAATGGGAGCCATTAACTAAAGTCCAGCATGCCTCTTTGGTTTATGAATCCCGGTTCGGTCCTCAAAATCACAGTAATGCCGATATTTCCGAAGTGCCAACAACAGATATTCCAGATGCAGATATAATGGTAGGTGGATTTCCTTGCCAAGACTATTCCGTTGCCACAACCTTACAGAACTCCAAAGGATTGATTGGCAAGAAAGGCGTTTTATGGTGGTCTATACATCGTATCCTATCGGAAAAAGTAAATCCCCCAAAATATTTATTCCTTGAAAACGTTGATCGCCTATTAAAATCGCCATCTGCCCAACGGGGGCGTGATTTTGCGATAATGCTCAAAAGCTTGGACAATTTGGGGTATGCAGTGGAATGGAGGGTCATAAATGCG
>JBATIW010000044.1:0-3530 GCA_049668005.1 Maribacter sp. | reverse complement strand
ATCCCATATAAAGGATTCTTGTCATAGTCCTTCTGACTTACCAGCAACTGTGAATGAGGATATTTTCCTAGGTTCTCAAATATGAATTTTGCGACTTTGTTAATTGAAATACCTTGTGCAATTTCATCATATTTCGAGGCTTGAATATCTGTTACCAGTGCCATATGTGGAGTGACATGGGTGGTAAACTTCTTAAACGGGCTGAGAAGAATTTCGCAACTCTTTTGTTGTACGGCTTCCAACTGTGCTTGTTGACCCCCTGGGATCTTGGAACTACCAAGGTTCCTGAAATTGGTTGCCAAATACAGATTTTCAGGATAAGCGAAATTCACTGTAGTTCTGGTAATATCAGTATATAGATCCTCTAGGTCCTTGTTAGAATAAAGATGCCACTTGCCATCAAATACAGCAGGGGTTAAATACCAATCTTTCAGGTAATACTCATTTCTATTGTTATAACCGAAGGGAGTGAATTTATTGGGCGGTAACTTTATTGAATAGGTAATAAATAGTTGTACGCTTTTACCTGGTAATAGGGTTTTGTTGAGTTCAACCTTAATAATGTCTTTTTCTGAAGTCCTTTCATAGTGCAATCCTCTATATTCATCATCGACAGCACTAATTATATTGGTTCTTCCCCGTTCATGCTCTTTGGCGAGATGAAGGCTTTTTTTAAATTCTTCGGCAAAACGTTCTGCCAAACCAGTATTCTTATTAGAATAGGCATGGGCCCAGTCATTAAAATATAAAACTTCCAAAGGAAACCTTGAAGCATTCTTGTATATAAACTCTTGCTGTATATTAAGTTCTTTGGTCTCTCCGTTTAATTTTACGGTAAGGGTGTTCCTGTGTTGGGCACATAGCTGTTGCCCACCAAACAAAATGGCGAAAATTAATAGGAAATAATAAGAATGTTTTTCTTGTTTCAAAGAGCTGTTTTAGAAATTTGGGCTTAAAGCACGACCCTTGTAGAAAGTATCCAAGATATCCACAACTTCTTTTTCATTATCTGCAATTTTGATCAAGTCCAAATCTTCTGGACTAATATTACCAGCTTCAAGCATTATATTCCTTATCCACTCAAGAAGGCCGCCCCAAAACTTGCTGCCTACAAGAATTATCGGGAATTTCTCAATTTTATTAGTCTGTATGAGCGTAATTGCTTCAAAAAGTTCATCCAAGGTTCCAAACCCTCCAGGCATTACCACAAATCCTTGGGAATATTTCACGAACATAACCTTACGAACGAAAAAGTAATCAAAATCCAAACTTTTATCACGATCAATATATGGATTGTCATGTTGTTCAAAAGGCAAATCAATATTTAGACCCACAGAAGTACCACCCGCCAAATGTGCACCACGGTTACCGGCTTCCATAATCCCAGGTCCACCTCCGGTTATAATGCCATAACCAGCTTCAGAAATACTTTTGGAAATACTTACAGCAAGTTTATAGAAATCCATATTCTCTGTGGTACGTGCAGAACCAAAGATAGATACGCAGGGACCAATGGCGCTCATTTTCTCAAACCCAGAAACGAATTCCCCCATTATCTTGAAAATGGCCCAGGAGTCATTTGCTTTAATCTCATTCCAACCTTTGTAATGCTGTTCTTTTCTCATATTGTTATTTTTCATAAGGGCCAATTAAACCCTAGACTTTAAGTGTATTATTCTTTGCCGACTGGCATTTTCTGCTTATTCAATGTAGTTAACTCCTTTCTTAGATATTTAGCAGTGTAGCTTTTATTATCCCTACTCACTTGCTCAGGAGTACCTTCAGCTACTATCATTCCGCCACCTCGACCGCCTTCATAACCTATGTCAATAATGTAATCAACAATTTTAATCACATCTAAATTGTGTTCAATGACAAGAACCGTATTTCCTTTATCAACCAGTACATTCAGAACTTCCATAAGTACTCTAATATCCTCAAAATGGAGCCCAGTCGTTGGTTCGTCCAAGATATAAAAAGTATTGCCAGTATCACGTTTGGATAGTTCAGTGGCCAATTTAATTCGTTGGGCCTCTCCACCAGATAGGGTTGTTGATTGTTGCCCCAATGAGATATAACCCAACCCTACATCTTGAATGGTCTTTAACTTTCGATGTATTTTAGGAATCAATTCAAAAAATGATACGGCATCATCAATGGTCATTTCCAAAATATCTGAAATTGACTTTCCTTTATATCGAATTTCGAGCGTCTCCCTATTAAATCGTTTACCATTACATGTTTCACATTCGACATAAACATCCGGTAGGAAATTCATTTCTATAACACGCAATCCACCTCCTTGGCAGGTTTCACACCTTCCACCTTTGACATTAAAACTAAAACGGCCTGGTTTATAGCCTCTAATGGCCGCTTCGGGCGTTTTAGTGAATAATGAACGTATCTCACTGAAAACACCTGTGTATGTTGCCGGATTTGATCTAGGCGTTCTACCTATTGGGGATTGGTTTATATCGATAACCTTGTCAATATTTTCCAACCCTTTTATCGATGTATAAGGCAAAGGTTTACGAACACCATTAAAATAATGGGCATTCATAATAGGGTAGAGGGTCTCATTGATCAATGTTGATTTACCACTACCGGAAACACCGGTTACCCCGATCATTTGACCTAATGGAATATCAATAGAGACATTTTTTAAATTGTTACCTGTACATCCTGATAAGGTTATTTTTTTACCATTGCCTTTTCTTCGCTTTTTTGGGACCGCTATTTTTTTAACCCCCGTTATATAATCAGCTGTTAAGGTGTGGTGTGCTTTTAGTTGATCAGGCGTTCCTTGAGAGATAATCTCACCGCCATGATGGCCGGCTCTAGGCCCCATATCAATTACATGGTCGGCACGTTCAATCATATCCCGGTCATGCTCTACAACAATAATGGAATTACCTATGTCACGTAATGCTTCCAGGGAACTGATAAGACGATTATTATCCCTTTGATGTAGCCCAATACTAGGCTCATCCAAGATATATAGAACACCCACCAATTGGGTGCCTATCTGGGTTGCCAAGCGAATTCTTTGGGCCTCACCTCCTGAAAGTGATTTCGAGCTTCGATTCAGTGAAAGATAGTCTAGCCCGACATCCAATAAAAATCGAATACGGGTTTTTATTTCCTTGATGATCTCTTCAGCAATTTTCAATTGATTTCCAGCCAGCTTGCTTTCCAAACCGTCAAAAAATTCCGCTACCTGGGCAATATCCATATTAGATAGTTCAGCAATATTGCTATCACCGATCTTGAAATTCAATGATTCTTGACGCAGTCTTGATCCATTGCAGGAAGGGCAGGTAATTCTATCCATATACTCCTTGGCCCATCTTTTAATGGAGGTGGAGTTGGCTTCCTCGAACTGATTCTTTATGAAATTGGATATCCCCTCGTAATCAATCTTATATGTACGCTTTACGCCTAAGGTCTTTGATTCGATTTGAAAACTATCCTGTCCGCCATTAAGCAGAACACCGATTGCTTCGACTGGAATCCTATTTATAGGGTCTGTA
>JBATIW010000043.1:0-2571 GCA_049668005.1 Maribacter sp. | reverse complement strand
ACGCAAGGGTGCCGATGCTATGAAGATATCTGATATTATCATTGATAAAGTTGAACATTTGAAGAAGAACTTGATTCCTGATGATATTCATGTTGAGGTTACACGTAACTATGGCGAAACAGCTTCTCATAAGGTCTCCGAACTTTTGTTGCACCTGATTGGTGCTATTATAGCAGTAACTTTCGTGGTGATGCTGGCTATGGGCTGGCGCGGTGGTTTGGTGGTGTTCTTATCTGTGCCAATCACATTCGCTTTGACGTTATTGAGCTATTATATGCTTGATTATACCTTGAACAGAATCACACTTTTCGCCTTGGTTTTTGTAACGGGTATTGTGGTGGATGATTCTATCATTATTGCCGAGAATATGCACCGCCATTTTAAAATGAAGCGCTTACCCTTCAAGCAGGCGGCATTATATGCGATAAATGAAGTGGGTAACCCGACCATTTTAGCAACCTTCACGGTTATTGCATCCGTATTGCCCATGGCCTTTGTTTCCGGTTTAATGGGGCCTTATATGAGTCCAATGCCCATTGGCGCTTCAATTGCCATGTTGTTATCACTTTTCGTTGCGTTAACAATCACGCCTTATTTGGGTTATATATTCCTCAAGGAAAAGGAGAAAAATGGAAAGGAAGCGAAAGAAGAACAACCCTTGGAGCATTCTTTTATCTACCGCATCTATGAAAAGTTTGAAAAACCACTTATCGAGAATAAAAAGAAACGTTGGCTGTTCTTGGGAACTACTTTCTTGTTATTAATTGCTTCAATCGCATTGTTCTTTACAAAATCGGTGGCTGTTAAGATGTTACCTTTTGATAACAAAAATGAATTTCAGGTGGTCATTGATATGCCTGAGGGTACAACCTTGGAAAGGACCGGAGTTGTGACCAAGGAAATTGCCCAGTATTTGTCAACGCGTCCAGAGGTGGTTAACTACCAGACTTATGTAGGCACTTCTGCGCCAATAACCTTTAACGGATTGGTACGTCATTACGATTTACGTGGTGGCAGCAATATGGCCGATATTCAAGTAAATCTAGTCGATAAGGGGGATCGTAGTGAACAAAGTCATGATATAGCCAGTCTTTTTCGACCTGAGATTCAGCGAATAGGGGCCAGGTTCAATGCCAACGTAAAAATTGTGGAAGTACCACCGGGACCTCCTGTAATGTCTACCATAGTAGGGGAAATATATGGTCCTGATTATGACACCCAAATTGATATCGCAAATCAGCTTCAGGACATCTTGAAAAACACAGATGATGTTGTTGATGTGGATTGGATGGTTGAAGCCGACCAAATCGAGTATGAATTTATCATTGACAAGGAGAAAGCCATGTTGTACGGTGTAGTACCGCAACAAATTTCGCAGACAATGCATATGGCCTTATCGGAGCGAGTGGTTACCAATTTGTATGATGAAGATGCGGTAACTCAAGTCGGATTGATCTTGGCCTTGGATGAAAAGGAAAAATCGACCATTAGCGATATTTCGCAATTAAAGGTCAAATCGCAACAAGGTAAAATGATAACGATTGGGGATTTGGTAGCTATACAACAGACGACTAGGGCAAAAAGCATTTATCGGAAAAACCAAAAACGAGTAGTTTATGTTATGGCCGATATGGCGGGAGAGCTCGAAAGTCCAGTGTATGCTATATTGGGAATGACTGATAAATTAAAAGGGCTTAATCTCCCAGAAGGATTTTCCGTTGATGAGTTGTATATAAAACAACCCGATTTTGAGGATGATTATACAGTAAAATGGGACGGCGAATGGCAGATTACCTTGGAAGTATTCCGGGATTTGGGCATAGCTTTTCTCGGGGTCATCGTGATTATTTACATTTTGATTGTGGGCTGGTTCCAGAACTTCAAGGCACCAGTCGTTATGATGGTTGCCATACCGCTGTCAATGGTGGGTATTGTTTTAGGACATTGGCTGTTGGGTGCATTTTTTACAGCAACTTCTTTTATTGGAATGATCGCTTTGGCAGGTATCATGGTGCGTAATTCGGTTTTGCTGATTGACTTTGTGAATTTACGCTTGGATGATGGAGTGCCGATTAAACAAGCGGTCATAGAGGCTGGAGCCGTTCGTACAACACCCATTTTATTGACGGCAGGTACTGTGGTCATCGGCGCTTTCGTAATTCTTTTTGACCCTATTTTCCAGGGATTGGCAATTTCGCTTATGGGTGGGACCATTGTTTCTACGGTTTTGACCCTTTTGGTAGTGCCTTTGGTGTATTACATGATAGAACGTAAAAATTATAAATAAGATAAAACCTATGAAACTTTTATTGGTTACCGTGGTAGAACAATTTGAAAAACAGGTAGTTGACCTTTTTAAAAAGGCTGAGATCGAGAACTTCAGTGGTTCTGATATTGATGGTTATAAGACCCCAGTTTCGTTATTGATGAAATCGAGCTGGTTTCCGAATGTAAAAGGCGGCGTAGAATCCAGTCTTTTTTTCTCTTTTACGGGAGATGATAAAATCGATGTTCTTTTTGAACTGATCAAGGAATTCAATACCAAATTGGAAACCAACAATCCTATTAAGG
>JBATIW010000042.1:0-3339 GCA_049668005.1 Maribacter sp. | reverse complement strand
AAACAATTATATAGTTTAAATTAAGCGGATTCTAGTTTAGCAATATTATAAACGTCGATATAACTGTTCAATACATATGAAAAATTTCTTTTCAAATTTTAAAGGTGATCTTCTAGGGGGAATCACTGCAGGTATTGTTGCTTTGCCATTAGCACTTGCGTTTGGTGTAAGTTCTGGACTGGGACCGAGTGCAGGGCTTTATGGTGCTATTTTCATTAGCTTTTTTGCTGCCCTTTTCGGGGGAACGAACACCCAAATATCCGGTCCTACCGCACCAATGACCGCTGTTAGTATGATTGTTATAGCCGGTATTATAGCAATCTATGATGGAAGCGTTGAAAAGGCTTTGCCAGCCATTTTAACAGTATTTCTTTTGGCTGGGCTAATGCAAATTGGTTTAGGCTTAATAGGCGTTGGAAAATACATCAGGTACATTCCTTATCCTGTTGTTTCAGGGTTTATGACCGCCATTGGGGTTATTATTTTAATCACACAAATTTTGCCTGCATTGGGCTATTACCCTAAAGAAGATTATGCTTTCGTAGAACCTTATAAACCTCAGGCCGAGGAATTGATTTTGGAAAATATTCTAAGGGAAGAAGCCGGTGAGGGTATTTTGGTATTGGAAGACTTTGAAGAAACCATTGAAAGGGCGCATGAGGTAACAGAAACAACAATTTTGGAAGAAGCAAAAACTTTGGCGGCTAAAGAAGCTTCAGGTGTAATGGGAGCAATAAAAGTATTGCCCAGGGCCTTAAAAAATATCAATTGGCTTGAATTGGTCCTAGCGCTAGCAACCATTTTCATTATTTACGGCTTTAAACGAATTACAACCGTCGTACCCAGTACTTTAGTGGCCTTACTTCTTGTATCGGGAATTGCCTACGGTTTTGGACTTGACTATAGAACCATTGAAAAAATTCCTGAAGGCTTTCCTATGCCCAACCTGGAAATTTTTACCGAATTCAAACTCGGGGCCATCTCACCTTATATTTTTACCGCATTGACCCTAGCTTTATTAGGAGCAATTGATTCATTACTGACGTCGGTGGTGGCTGATAACATGACCAAAACAAAACATAAACCCAATAGGGAATTGATTGGTCAAGGAATTGGTAATTCCATTGCCAGTATTTTTGGAGGTATTCCTGGCGCCGGAGCTACAATTAGAACTGTAGTCAATATTAATTCTGGTGGAAAAACCAAGTTGTCTGGAATGTTCGCTGGGGTGTTGTTATTGATTATTCTATTGGCCATGGGGCCTATTGCATCCCAGATTCCTGCCGCAGTATTGGCCGGTATCCTTATCACCGTGGGAATAGCCGTAATGGATTATAAGGGATTAAAAGCCATTCCCAACCTTCCAAAAGACATTAAAATCGGTCCGTTGAAACTAAGTTCAGAAGTTGTTGTGATGTTGGTGGTATTAGTGCTCTCCACGGTTTGGAACCTAGTCTATTCCGTAGGGATTGGTTTGGTCATCGCATCATTGATGTTCATGAAAAAAATGGGTGACCTAACCGCTGAACGGTCGGATGTTAAGTCTTTGGATAAAGAAAAAGCATGGGCCGATGAAACAGATTTCCCCCAAGAACTAAAAGAAGAAGTATTCATTAAACACATCAAAGGACCCTTATTCTTTGGTACAACTAGTGATTTTCAAGCTCTGGCAAATCAAATTCCCAGTACGGCAACTTATGCAATCATTCGATTGGATCGAATGCAATATATGGACCAATCAGGCCTGTATGCAATGGAGGATGTTCTTCAAGAGTTGAACAAAAACAAGATTACCGTGCTCTTTGTTGATTTGTTGAATCAACCGAGGTACATGATGGAACGTATTGACATTATTCCCGACTTTATTCCCGAAGAACATATTTTTGAAACTTTCAAGGATTGTGCAACTTGGATAAAACAACATGTAAAGGATAACAACTAATTTAAGGTTTAGGCCAAACAAGACCGTGCTTTCGAAAAAGGCACGGTTTTTTATTAGTACGATTTTCACTATACTTGGTATAATGTTTTAAATTTGTCCTCTTAGTTTAGTACCATGATCGATAAGATAAAGGAACATATTTCAGAAGTTGAAAATTTCACAGCCGATACCAAGGAAGCGATTGAAACTTTTCGTATTAAGTATTTAGGGAAAAAAGGGCTGCTGAATGAGTTTTTCGCTGAGTTCAAAAATGTTCCCAACGACCAGAAAAAGGAATTTGGTCAGACTATTAATCAGTTAAAATTAGCCGCTAGTGAAAAGGTAAGTCTTCTCAAGGAAACACTTGAAAGTAAAATTGAGGAAACAGGTAAATATGGCGATTTAACCCGGCCAGGAGAGGCTATGGCCCTTGGTGCAAGACATCCTATTTCAATAGTTAAAAACCAAATTATCGATATCTTCTCGAGAATAGGTTTCAATGTTTCAGAAGGACCGGAGATTGAGGACGATTGGCATAACTTTACAGCCTTGAATTTGCCCGAATATCATCCGGCCAGGGATATGCAGGACACCTTTTTTATTCAAACCGATCCCGATATTTTATTGCGTACCCACACTTCATCAGTTCAAGTACGTTATATGGAAAATAATAAACCGCCAATACGGACCATCTCGCCTGGTAGGGTTTATAGAAACGAGGCTATTTCAGCACGCTCACATTGCTTTTTCCATCAAGTAGAGGGTCTTTATATAGATAAGGACGTGTCTTTTGCCGACCTAAAACAAACATTACAGTTCTTTACCACAGAGCTTTTTGGGAAATCAAAGATCAGATTAAGACCGTCATACTTTCCATTTACCGAACCAAGTGCAGAAGTCGATGTGTACTGGGGATTGGAAACTGAAACGGATTATAAAATGACCAAGGGTACGGGTTGGTTAGAGATAATGGGCTGTGGTATGGTAGATCCCAATGTCCTGGAAAATTGTGGCATCGATTCTGGGGAATATTCCGGATTTGCTTTTGGTATGGGTATTGACCGTATCGCGCTTTTACTTCATCAAATTTCAGACATTCGTTTATTAAGCGAGAACGATGTTCGCTTCTTAGAGCAATTCAAAAGTACCTTATAGACGCTCATTTGAAGAAAGACATTGAAATACCTATTGTCAAGGACGTTTACATTGCGCTTGTCCATGAATGGAATAACGAATTTCTTTCAAAGGAATGGAATGCCTACATTCTAAATGATGGAAGTACTCCAATTGCTTTGGTTTTTGTTGTTTCAAAAGGATATCATAACGATATAAAAACCGCGACCATGAGACATAGTATGGAAACGTTAGAAGCAAAATCATATGAAAAACTCGAGTTTGTTCAGGAAGAAGTGCTTGAC
>JBATIW010000041.1:0-12417 GCA_049668005.1 Maribacter sp. | reverse complement strand
ATTGGGATCTGGCAGTGCCTGTCGGAGCATTGAAGGCGAAGTAATCCAGTGGGGGGAACATAATGATACAGAAGGCAGCTCCAACTTATATGGAATAAAGTATCCGTATAATGTGCATAAAGTATTTCAAAACTATCATGATACCATACTGCTGGTTGATAAAGGCCAAAAACAAATTAGCAGTACTGTAGGCCACAACTTAATGCATAATAATCCCTTCGCAAAGCAAAGATTCGACCAAGCGCATGAAAATCTGTCTAAATTAAAAACCATTTTTTCCTCAGGAAATTTAGATGATTTTATTAGCGTTGTTGAAAGTGAAGCGCTGACTTTACACGCCTTGATGATGGCGAGTACGCCTTACTTTATTTTGATGAAACCAAATACTTTACAAATCATCAATAAAATATGGGAGTTTCGAGCGGCTTCCAAAACCCACGTTTGTTTCACATTGGATGCGGGTGCAAATGTTCATGTGCTTTATCCCGAGAATGAAAAAGAGGAGGTTTACCAATTTATTAAGGATGAGTTAGTTGCATTTTGTGAAAACGGACAGTATATTTGCGACAGAATTGGTATCGGAGCCAAAAAAGTGTAACTTTTAGTCAAAATTAGCCGCTGTAATGGTACATTTAATACTTCCGAATCGATGTTAAGCCTATGAAAGGACCATTATTTTATTCTAAAATCCTACTTTTCGGGGAATATGGCATCATCAAGGATTCCAAAGGTCTCTCTATCCCTTATAACTTTTTTAAAGGTGCTTTGAAAAAAGATGAAAACCCATCGGAAGCGGCAATAAGATCCAATAGTTATTTGAAGGATTTTGTTTCATATTTAGAGCATGTTCAAATTGAAGAACCACAATTGGTGTCCTTTGATTTAGAAACTTTAAGGAATGATGTGAAAACGGGAATGTATTTTGATAGTTCAATACCGCAAGGATATGGTATTGGGAGTAGTGGGGCATTGGTAGCAGCTATTTATGATAAATATGCAAAGGATAAAATCACCGTTCTTGAAAATCTTACTCGTGAAAAACTTCTAAAATTAAAGGCGATTTTTGGGAAAATGGAATCGTTTTTCCACGGTAAATCTTCTGGTTTAGACCCATTGAACAGCTATTTAAGCTTGCCTATCCTTATTAATTCCCAGGACAATATTGAATCTACCAGTATTCCTTCCCAGAATCAAGAGGGGAAAGGGGCTGTGTTTTTATTGGACAGTGGATCTACAGGTGAAACAGCACCTATGGTGCAATTGTTCATGGAGAAAATGAAGCATGAGGGATTTAGACATATGTTAAAAGATCAATTCATTAAACATACAGATGCCTGTGTTGAGGATTTCATTAATGGGAATGTGAAATCGCTATTCGGAAATTTAAAACAATTGTCACATGTAGTTTTAGATAATTTTAAGCCCATGATCCCGGTAAAGTTCCATCAACTTTGGAAACAAGGTATTGAATCCAATGACTATTACTTAAAACTTTGTGGTTCAGGCGGTGGAGGATATATCTTGGGCTTCACACAAGATATAGACAGAGCAAAAAACGTATTGAAAGACTACAATTTGGAAGTGGTTTACAACTTCTAAAAATTCTCAAATGCTTAGCAGAAAAAACAAGCTCTTACTTTTAAAGTTTTTGAGTCTGTTTTCTATTGTTCGTGGTTATAATATTTTAATGATCACCTTGGCGCAATATTTGGCTTCGATTTATATTCTAGCACCTCATCTATCGCTTCGTACTGTAATTTTGGACCTTAATCTTTTTTTCATTGTGTTATCATCTGCTTTGGCGATTGCAGGCGGGTATATAATCAACAATTTTTACGATTCGGAAAAAGATTTAATCAACAAGCCAAGAAAAAGTATGCTTGATCGTTTGGTAAGTCAGCGAACGAAACTTTCAGCTTATTTTATATTGAATTTTTTATCGGTCTTCTTCGCCAGTTATGTTTCATTTAGGGCGGTATTCTTTTTCGCTGCTTATATATTTGGAATATGGTTCTATTCCCATAAATTAAAAAAAGTGCCTTTTCTTGGCAATTTTATTTCGGCCACGCTGGCAATTGCCCCATTCTTTGCCGTATTCGTTTATTATAAAAATTTTGAAACGGTCATTTTTGTACACGCCATATTTCTATTTTTGCTGATTTTAGCACGTGAAATGATAAAGGATATGGAAAATATAGCTGGTGACCTGGCCCAGAATTACAAAACAATTCCCGTTTTATACGGTACAAGTTTTTCCAAATCATGTATAACCATATTGATTGTAATGACCTTAATACCCTCACTTTTATTGATCAATTATTTTGATGTAGGGTATATGTACCTCTATTTTCTGGTTTGTATTGTTTTATTTGTTCTTTTCATAATCCAACTTTGGAATTCAAGTACTAAAGTTCATTATGTGTGGTTGCATAATATATTGAAATTGATAATCATTGCTGGGGTTTTTAGTATCTTATTAATCAATATAGACCTCGTGTTAAACCGTATTTTATAATGGAAGATTTATTGAAAGTGGCCCTTGCCCAAATTTCCCCGGTATGGCTTGATAAAAAGGCAACGCTTCAAAAAATTGAAGCAACAATTAAGGAGGCAGCAATAGAAAAGTCCGAATTGCTCGTTTTTGGTGAAGCTCTTTTACCGGGTTATCCGTTTTGGTTGGCGCTAACCAATGGCGCTGCTTGGGATTTAAAGATTAATAAGGAATTACATGCGCATTATGTCCGAAATGCTATTCAGGTTGAAGGTGGGGAATTGAATTCTATTTGCCAGCTCGCCAAAGAACATAAAATAGCCATTTATCTGGGGCTGATCGAACGCGCTGAAGATCGCGGTGGGCACAGCTTGTATTGTTCCTTGGTTTATATTGATCAAAAAGGTGATATAAGGTCCGTACACCGAAAACTGCAGCCAACCTATGATGAAAGATTAACCTGGTCACCTGGCGATGGTCATGGATTACGGGTGCATGCCCTTAAAAAATTCGCGGTTGGCGGACTCAATTGTTGGGAAAATTGGATGCCTCTACCGAGAACGGCCTTATATGGTCAAGGCGAAAATTTGCATATTGCCTTGTGGCCCGGAAGCGAAAACAACACAAAGGATATTACGAGGTTTATTGCCCGGGAATCCCGAAGTTATGTGATTTCGGTTTCCTCACTGATGAAAAAAGAGGATTTTCCCTTAGACACTCCTTATGTTAATGAAATCTTGAATAAAGCACCTGATGTTCTTGCTAATGGGGGTTCCTGTATTGCTGGTCCCGATGGGGAATGGCTGGTAGAACCAATTCTTCATAAGGAAGGACTCATCTATCATACATTGGATATAAACCGAGTGTATGAAGAACGTCAGAATTTTGACCCGGTTGGACATTATTCAAGACCGGATGTAACTAAACTTACAATAAATCGGGAAAGGCAATCCACCGTGGCCTTCGAGGATTGATATTTATATCTTATTCCTATGAAGGCAGCATTTCATTTCATTACATTTGCAAAAATTTAAAGCGTTATGGGGAGGACAGATTCAAACAAGGGCAAAAAAACTACAGCTAGAGGAGGAGGAGCTTTTCGCAGAAAAAGCAGTTCCCAGGGAAGAGCGCCAATAAAAAACAAAACCACACCCAAACAACCCTCTAATCCAGATTTGATTCGCTTGAACAAGTATGTCGCCAACTCAGGTGTATGTTCACGTAGGGATGCTGATATCTATATAGCTGCTGGCAATATCACCGTCAATGGTAAAGCCATTAGCGAGATGGGCTATAAGGTAAAGAAGACCGATGTGATAAAATTCGATGGCCGCTTGCTAAATCCGGAAAAGAAGGAATATGTGCTGCTGAACAAACCCAAGGACTTTTCTACTACAGTTCGGGATGAACGTGGAAGGCGTCATGTAAATGGATTGATTTCGAATGCTTCAAAGTCAAAATTGTTACCTGTTGACAAGATGGACAAAGATGCCACTGGACTTTTACTGTTCACCAATGATGGTGATCTGACCAAGCGACTGAAAAGCCCTAAAAATGGTCTTCGCAAAATATATCATGTGGTTTTGAATAAAGAACTTCGCAGTGCCGATTTAAAGAAAATACAGGAAGGAGTTGTCTTGGATGAAAAACCTATTCGTGTACAAGAAATAAGTTTTATTGACAATGCACCAAAACGGGAAGTAGGCATTGAGATTTTTAGTTCAAAAAACAAGGTTGTAAATCGTATTTTTGAGCATTTGGAATACGAAGTATTACGGATAGACCGTGTTTCCTATGCTGGATTGACAAAAAAGGACCTACCTAGAGGACATTGGCGTTATTTAACCGACCAAGAGATCATTAATTTGGGGATGATCAAGTAATTTTTTTCAATTTTTCCCGAATCTCATCCAAACACAAATTGCCAAAACAGCTTTTACTGATGCTTTATAGCTCCCCTCTTTGGTCAAAGAGGGGAATGAATCACGCCTTATGGCGTGAGAAAGGGGAGATTGAATAATCTCACGTATTGTTCGAATGATCTAGTTAATTTTTGGATCAACCTCATTTGGGGAATCAATCCCTCCGTCCGCAAGCAGGCGGACACCTCCCTTTGCCCAAAGGGAGGAGCCTTTTTTAGGTTTTGAAATTATCCTTTATTTCAATTAGTACAGATTTCAAATGGTCAAAAACCATTTTGTTTTCAAACCGAATGACCTTATATCCCATACTTTGTATTACAGAAGTTCTTCTTTGATCGTACGCTTTTGCTATTGGATTTTGATGGACCTCTCCATCCAACTCTACTATTAATTTTTCAGAAGCACAATAGAAATCAACAATATATCCTCCAATACTATGCTGTTTTACAAATCTTTTGCCATCAAGTTGTTTTGCCTTTAACTGTTTCCATAGAAAAGCCTCTGCCGGAGTTAAGTTAGCTCTAAGTTCCTTACGGCAAGGCAAAAGTTCTTTTTTGCTATGTATCCTTTCACTTTTCATTAATTTCTAAAACTCTTTTCATCTTTCCCCGAATCTCCCCTAAACATAGATTCCCCAAACTGCCTTCATGGGTATGTTCAATATCCCGTTTTGGAGTGAAAGTACCTTCGTTGATTTCAATGCCCATTTTTTTATACGCATCACGAAAAGGCACTCCGTTTAGGACCAATTCGTTCAAGGTGTCTACACTAAATAGGTAATCGTATTTTGGGTCTTCCAAAATATTTTGGTTCACCTTAATTTCCTTTAGGCTAAAAGTCAAAATCTCCAAACAAGCCTTTAAATCTTGGATTGCAGGAACAATGACTTCCTTAACCAATTGCAGATCTCGATGATAACCGCTGGGAAGATTATTGGTAATCAATGTCAATTGATTGGGTACGGCCTGTAACTTATTACATTTGGAACGTATCAATTCAAAAACATCAGGATTCTTTTTATGTGGCATAATACTGCTACCCGTAGTCAATTCATCCGGGAATGAAATGAAATTAAAATTTTGACTCATGTATAGGCAAATATCCATTGCCATTTTGGATAAGGTGCCGGCTATACTACTCATTCCAAAGGCTGCGGATTTTTCAACCTTACCACGCCCCATTTGGGCGGCTACTACATTGTATTTTAAAGTCCCAAACCCCATCTCTTCAGTGGTAAAGCTTCTGTCTATAGGGAAAGAACTCCCATAACCAGCAGCACTGCCCAACGGATTCTGATCAGCTACCTTAAACGCGGCATCAATAAAATAAAGATCATCGATTAGACTTTCTGCGTAGGCAGAAAACCATAGCCCGAAAGAGGAAGGCATGGCTATTTGTAAATGGGTATAACCAGGAAGCAATACTTTACTATGTTTTTCTGCCAAATCCATTAGCAAATCGAAAAGTGCAACTGTCTCACTTTTAATTTCCATCAATTCACTTTTCAAATAGAGATGCATGGCTACCAATACCTGGTCATTGCGGGAACGGGCGGTATGTATTTTTTTACCTGTATCCCCTAATCTTTCAATAAGTAGAAACTCTATTTTGGAATGCATATCCTCAAAAGTTTCCTCGATGGTGAACGCACCCTCTTCAATGGTGATTGCGATATTGTCTAATTCCTTTACAAGGGAAGTTGTCTCATCATTGGTCAATAATCCAATTTTACCCAACATCTTGGCATGGGCCTTAGAGGCAATTACATCGTACTTTGCCAAGAGTAAATCCAATTCCCTATCATTGCCCACTGTAAAATGGTCTATTTTTTGATCAGTACTGAATCCTTTGTCCCAAAGTTTCATAGTTTTTGTCTTTTGTGTATTTCCTGCTATAGTAGGAATCCGTTTAATAGTTTAATATATAAGTCAATACCTTCTTCAATTTCTTTTACATAAATAAATTCGTCTGCAGAGTGGGAACGGGTGCTATCTCCGGGCCCAATTTTCATCGATTGACAATTCAGGGCGGCTTGGTCTGATAGCGTTGGCGAGCCATAGGTATTACGACCTAAATTTATTCCCGATTGTACCAAAGGATGGTTTTTATCAATAGAGGATGAATTTAATCTTATAGAGCGTTCTTGTAATTCACAAGGCGCTTCCATTTTTAAAATATCGACCACTTCTTTGTTGCTGTAGCAATCATTTACACGGACGTCGATAACTAAATCCGTATGGGCCGGTACAACATTGTGTTGGTTCCCGGCATTGATCTGTGTTACCGTTAATTTAACCACACCTAAAGCCTCGGAAACCTTTTTAAACTTAAAATCCTTAAACCATTCCAAAACCTTTATTGTTTTATATATGGAATTGTCGTCATTAGGATGTGCAGCATGCGATGGAGTGCCTTTTACAACAGCATCGAAAACCACTAGTCCTTTCTCGGCGATGGCCAACTGCATCAGCGTAGGTTCCCCTACTATAGCGACATCAATTTTTGGCAAAATTGGAAGTATGGCCCTTAAGCTTTTAGGACCTGCGTTTTCTTCTTCTGCTGAAGCTACCATAAGAAGGTTATGGTTCAAATTGGATGCAGTATAGAAATGTGTGAATGTTACCAATAAGGAAACCAATGCGCCGCCTGCATCATTACTGCCCAAACCGTACAATTTGCCATCTTCAACCTGGGAATCAAAAGGATCTCTTGTATAAGCTTTATTTGGCCGTACGGTATCGTGATGGGAGTTTAATAAAAGTGTTGGTTTAGCGTCATTCCAATATTTATTTTTTGCAATGACATTATTGTTCTCCCTCTGAAATGGAATATCAAAAGCTTTGAACCAACTCTCAATCGCTTCTGCTGTATGGTGTTCATCTCCCGAAAACGACTGGATGGAGATAAGCTCTTTTAACAGCAAAATGGCTTTTTCAGTAAGCAGTTGTTGGTCCATTCTTATAAGATTATGGTTGTAAATAAATTTGAATCTGACTCAAGCATAGAAATATTACCGATACAAACTTTGCCTACACCTTGTTTTAGCGCATGAAAGCAATTCTCCATTTTCGGAAGCATTCCGTCTGCAATGATATTTTGCTTCAATAGGTCACTGTAGTTTTTGGTATCGATATTTTTTATGACCGAATCATCATTTTCTACATCCTTCAATACCCCTTTCTTTTCGAAACAATAATATAAAGTGGCATCATATTTATGACTCATCCCTATGGCTAATTCCGAGGCAATGGTATCGGCATTAGTATTCAATAATTGACCTTTACCGTCATGTGAAATTGCACAAAAGACCGGTGTTAAATCAGCACCAACCAAGGTATGTATAAGTTCAGAATTAATTCCATCAATGTCACCGACAAATCCAAAATCAATTTCCTTTACAGGTCTTTTATGGGCTTTTATGGCGTTACCATCTGCCCCACTAAGTCCAATAGCATTCGTTCCTAAAGCCTGTAATTTGGCAACAATATTCTTGTTTGTGAGTCCGCCATAGACCATGGTAATGACTTCAAGACTTTTGCCGTCTGTAATTCGCCTACCACTCGTCATTTGCGATGCAATGCCTAATTTGGAAGCCAGTTTTGTTGCCAGTTTACCACCTCCATGAACAAGAATCTTAGGCGCTTCCAATTTGGAAAAATGCAATAGAAATTGATTAAGTTCAATTTCATTTTCTATGACATTTCCACCAATTTTGACTATGGATAGTTTTTGTTTCATTTATTCGTATAATACTTTTTAAGCTCCCCTCTTTTCTGAAAGAGGGGAATGAATCCCGCCAAAGGTGGGAGAAAGGGGAGTTTGATTAGCCGTAATATTTATTTTTATTTTGGCTTGGGATTACAAACCCTCCGTCTCACTATGGTTCAACACCTCCCTTTAACTAAAGGGAGGAGCCTTTAAAATTATCTTCTATTTCCTTTAGTACAGATGGTAGATTGTCAAACACCATTTTGTTTTCAAATCTTAACACCTTAAATCCCATTTTATTTAAAAAAGAGGTTCTTTTTTCATCAAATTCTTGGGCTGTTGCATTGTTATGCACTTCTCCATCCAATTCAATTATTAATTTTTCTGACGCACAATAGAAATCTACAATATAGTTTTTAATACTATGTTGCTTCGTAAATCTTTTATTGTCTAGTTTTCTAGCTTTTAGATGAGTCCATAAAAAAGCCTCAGCAGGAGTTAAATTGTTTCGAAGTTCTTTTCTAAAAACTGCTAATTCCTTTTTCGTATGAATCCATTCTTTATTCATTTTAAATGCTCTAAAATCTTTTTCAGTACAATTTGCGCTGCATAGGTTCTATTGTTGGCTTGTTCTATGACCAAGGATTGAATACTGTCCAATACAGCATCTTCCACAACCACATTTCTTCTTACAGGTAAACAATGCATAAATTTGGCATCGCCTAGTTTCTCTTTAGTAATCATCCAATTTTGGTCCTGGCACTGTACTTTACCATAATCGGCATAACTACTCCAGTTTTTCACATACACGAAATCGGCATTTTCCATCGCTTTTTCCTGATCATATTCGATTTGTGAGTTTTTCGTTATTGTGGGGTCCAGTTCATACCCTTTAGGATGTGTAATCACAAAATCAGCATCTTGCCTTTGCATCATCTGAATAAATGAATTGGCAACGGCGTGGGGCAGGGCTTTGGGATGGGGTGCCCAAGACAGCACTACTTTTGGTCTGGCGTTGCTGGAATTTTCGGCCATTGTTATGGCATCAGTCAAAGCCTGTAATGGGTGTCCAACAGAACTTTCCATATTTACTATGGGAACACTGGCGTGTTTTTTAAAACCATTCAATACAACTTCCGCTTCGTCTTTTTCTTTGTTCGTCAACGATGCAAAAGCCCTGATTCCGATAATGTCACAGTATTGGGATACCACCTTGGCAGCTTCTTTAATATGTTCAGAAGTACCTTGATCCATTACGGTGCCATCTGCATATTCCAGAGCCCAACCTTCATTACCAAAGTTCATGACAATTACCTCCATTCCTAAATTCATGGCTGCCTTTTGGGTACTCAATCGGGTCCTAAGACTATTATTGAAGAACAACAACCCCATGGTTTTATCCTTACCCAAGGATTTTGATTGTAGCGGATCAACTTTTAAGGTCCTTGCCTCATCGACCCAATCAGGAAATGAATCAATATCGTTTATAGAAAGGTAATGTTGCATTATTTTATTTTAGTATAGTTGCTTATACCAGCGATGGCATCGGTTATAAAATTATCTTTCAAACCGTTTACGATCCAGGTTTCAATCCCTGCTCTTTGGGCAATGTTGGCGGCTTCGATTTTTGATTGCATTCCGCCGGTACCAAGGGATGATTTTGAAGCGCTGATTTCCTTATCCAATGTTTGAATTCCAGAAACTGTGGCAATCGTTACTGGTTTGTTGTTTTCAATCGATTCCTTGGTGTAGACCCCATCAGTATTAGTAGCGATCATCAACAAATCCACTTGTAAAAGAGCAGCAGTTAAAGCAGCCAATTTATCATTATCACCGAATTGAATTTCATCAGTGGCTACTGTATCATTTTCATTAATAATGGGAATGAAATTATTTGCTACCAGAACATTAATGGTATTCTTTATGTTCGCCTTGGCGTCTAAGTTGTCAAAATCCGAATAGGATAAAAGGCATTGGGAGGTTGACAAGCCCAATTCCCTAAAATTTTCTTGAAAAATTCGCATTAAGTGCGGTTGTCCAATGGCCGCCAAGGCCTGTTTCACATCTATGGCAGCGCCATTATGTTCTAATTTCACGAATTGTTTGGCTGCAGCAATGGCCCCTGAGCTGACGATGATAAACTCGTATTCATCTTTCAAGGTTGCAATCTGTCTTCCAATATCCTCTATTTTACCGCGGGATATCTGATCCGTTTCCTTAGTTAAGGTATTGGACCCTATTTTTAATAAGATTCTTTTTTTCTTCATGACTATCTTATTTGTCCGTTACCTTTTATATGCCATTTGTTAGTCACCAAATGCTGTAAGCCTATCGGGCCTCTTTGGTGTAATTTATCAGTACTTATTGCAAGTTCGCCACCCAGACCAAATTGACCCCCATCTGTGAATCGTGTTGATGCATTATGGTAAACCGCAGCGGAATCAACATTATTCATAAAATAAGAAGCGGTTTCTTCATTTTCGGTAAGGATAGCTGCTGAATGCCCTCCTCCATAAAGGTTGATTTTATCGATAGCATCTTCCATATCGTTTACCTCCCCAAGAAGAATCTTATAATCCAAAAACTCTTCATACCAAACAGCTTCATCTGTGATTTTGGATACCTCTTCAAAACTACATAAGTGATTGTCAGCCAATATTGTCACGTTGCTTTCTTTCAAAAGGGCAATGAGTTTTTTGGTAAAATCCTCTTTATTCACTAAACCCGTATTTATCAATACTTTATCCAAGGCATTACAAGCGGATATTTTGGTTGTCTTTGCATTAATGATAATATCCAGTGCCATTTGCTGATTTGCTTCAGTATCTACATAAACAAAATTATTGCCCCTTCCACTTACAATTACCGGGCAAGTAGCATGTTGTTTTACAAATGCAATCAACTTTTCACCACCTCTGGGAACAATCAAATCCACTCTTTGGGTGGGGTTTTCCAAAAATTTTTGAGTCTCACTTCGATTATATTGAAGATAAGTAACCCAATCTTTTGAAACCTGGTTCTGGGTTAAAGCTTTATGCCACAAATTAATCAGGACCATATTGCTATGCAACGATTCCTTACCACCTTTTAATAAAATTCTATTGCCAGACTTAAAGGCTATGCCGGCGGCCTCGATAGTTACGTCAGGTCTGGATTCGTAAATTATCAGTACTGTTCCAAAGGGTGCCGTTCTATTGCTGATTTGCAATCCGTTTTCATGTTCAAATTGAAATCGCTCTATATTCAAAGGGTCATTAAGCTGTGCTAGTTCTTTGAGGGATTTTATCATCCCGTCAATTTTGTTGTTGTCCACCTTTAGGCGGTCATACATGGCAATATCACCACCAATGTACGCTTCCAGATCTTTACTATTGGCCTTTAAAAGGGTGCTCTTTTCCTTTTGTATCCATTCAATCATGGAAGTAAGGACTGCATTACGTTTCTCTATGTTCAACATTAAACTCATGCTAATACTATTTTTAATTTCTCGAAAAACAGATCCATATCGGCTTTAGTGATATTCAAAGCGGGTAGAATTCTTAAAACGTGTTTATCATTGGCCCCGCCAGTGAAAAGATGTTGCTCGTAAATCAGTTTTTTGCGAAGTGCTGTCACTTCAAAATCAAATTCCAACCCTAACATCAATCCTTTCCCTTTCGTTCTTTTTACTTGAGGAATTTCCTTAGCCTTTTCCAAAAAATAATTTCCAAGGTCCTTTGCGTTTTCCACTAATCCTTCATTTTCCATAACTTCAAGAACAGCCAATGTTGCTACACAGGCAAGATGATTGCCGCCAAATGTAGTGCCCAATTGTCCATATGTTGCTTTGATACTTTTATGAATAAAAACCCCACCAACCGGAAACCCATTTCCCATTCCTTTGGCTATGGTAATGATATCAGGATTAATTTCATGATGCTGAAATGCAAAGAATTTGCCACTTCGCCCAAAACCGGACTGTACCTCATCTGCTATAAGAACTACATGGTTTTCTTTACATAATTTCTCTATCAGTCGGTAAAATTCAAATGAAGGCTCATCCAATCCACCTACTCCTTGAATGGATTCCAAAATTACCGCACATACATCTCCTTTTCCTATTTCATTTTCAAAGGTCGCTATATTATTAAATGGCAAGAATGTCACCTTTTGTTGTTTGTTAATTGGGGCGTTTATCTTTTGGTTATCCGTAGTGGCCACCGCAGCCGAGGTCCTACCATGAAAACTATTATTGAAAGCTATGACGCGTGATTTACCGGTTTGAAAAGAGGCCATTTTTAAGGCATTTTCATTGGC
>JBATIW010000040.1:0-2787 GCA_049668005.1 Maribacter sp. | reverse complement strand
CAAAAAGCGTTTTACATAACACCGTTCTTTATCGCCATCCCAATATATTGCGGACAATGGTTTGTTCGGATTCCATTTTTCAAGTACGATCATATCGTCATCAAAGCGGGAAGTCATGGTTGGTAGCATTGTTTTTGCAATTCCTTTTTGGTTGACAATCAATAAAAGGTCATCTCCCCGGAATTCACCGAGCAACTCTCCACGACCATCTACATTGAGTCGTCGAACAACATCATCGAACCAAATTTTACGTGGTTTTAACGTTGAGACTCCTTTTTCCTTAAGCTCAATGCGCTTGACCGTATATTTTGTGACGATATTTCCTTTGGATGCCCTGCCTTTGATAAGAACATCTGCAAAATCAATATCCCATTTCAGTTTTTTAATACCGCCCGCTTGTCTCAGATTAATCGTTACAATTTCAGCTTCACCATTTGGATTTGCTGAAAAGTAAAACACCAATGATCCCGGTTTACCGGTGGTTAAATCATAAAGTCTATCTCTAGTGACACTGGTCACATTAAACCTTTTTATATACGTTGGGCCGCCTTTACCATCTTTATAAATCAGATTATAGGTAGTGCGCTTATCCTTTTTCTTGAATACTGCTACATGAATAATATTCTTTCCAATAAAGGTTTTTGAGTCAACTTTGGTAACCATGGCCTTGCCATCCTTAGTAAAGACAATAATATCATCTATATCGCTACAATCGGTAACATATTCATCGCGACGTAGAGCAGTTCCCACAAAGCCCTCTTCACGATTCACATAAAGCTTCGTGTTCCGAATTACCACTTTTGTAGCTTCGATATCGTCAAAAATCCGGATTTCAGATTTACGCCCACGCCCTTTGCCATATTTGGTTTTGAGGTTTTTAAAGTAATCAATGGCAAATACGATGAGATTGGCTAAGTGATGCTTCACCTCGGCTATTTTTTCCTCTAAACTATCAAGGTATTGCTGGGCCTTGTCAATATCAAACTTGGAAATTCGCTTAATACGAATTTCTGTCAAACGAACAATATCCTCGGCTGTCACAGCCCGTTTTAAGTGCTTGGTATAGGGCTTTAACCCCTTATCAATTGCAGAAATCACCCCCTCCCAAGTTTCTTCTTCCTCTATATCTCGGTAAATTCTTTTTTCAATGAAAATACGTTCTAATGATGCAAAATGCCATTGTTCTTCCAGTTCCGAAAGCTGAATTTCCAATTCAGCCTTTAACAATTCAACCGTTAAGTCCGTTGATTGCCTTAACATCTCGGACACCCCAATGAAAAGTGGCTTATTGTCTTCAATGATACATCCTAAAGGAGAAATAGAAGACTCGCAGGAAGTAAAGGCATAGAGCGCATCTATGGTTTTATCTGGCGAAATACCACTAGGCAAATGCACTAGAATCTCTACTTCAGCAGCTGTATTATCTTCAATTTTTTTAATTTTTATCTTCCCTTTTTCATTCGCTTTCAATATGGAATCTATTAAAGAAGATGTATTGGTGCCATAAGGTATCTCACTTATAACCAACGTGTTTTTGTCTTTCTGTGAAATTTTAGCGCGAACACGGATCTTACCTCCCCTTAAACCATCATTGTAATTACTGACATCAATAATACCCGCTGTTGGAAAGTCTGGAAATATGGAGAAACGCTGGCCCTTTAAATGTTTAATGGAAGCATTTATCAACTCGATAAAATTATGTGGCAGTACTTTTGTTGAAAGTCCCACAGCAATACCCTCAGCTCCTTGCGCCAATAGCAATGGAAATTTGACAGGAAGGTTTACGGGTTCTTTTTTACGGCTATCATATGAAAGTTGCCATGCTGTAATCTTTGGACTAAAAACTACTTCCAGGGCAAATTTTGAAAGTCTGGCCTCAATATACCTTGAAGCTGCTGCCCTATCCCCTGTTAATATATTTCCCCAGTTACCTTGGGTATCGATCAATAGATCTTTTTGCCCAATTTGAACCATAGCATCGGCTATGCTAGCATCGCCATGTGGGTGATATTGCATGGTATGGCCAACAACGTTCGCTACTTTATTGTAGCGACCGTCATCCAACTCTTTGAGTGAATGCAATATTCTGCGCTGTACTGGTTTAAAACCATCTTCAATGGCGGGCACAGCGCGTTCTAATATCACGTACGAGGCATAGTCCAAAAACCAATCCTTATACATTCCCGTAACCTTGGTCAGGGCATCTTGGGAATCATCAATTGCTGAACTATCTTCAATTGGCTGGTCTTCGTTATGTGCTTCGTTCAGTTCTTCATTCTCTTCCATAAAGAAAGAATCGTATTATCTTGATTTATAATTGGTTTTCTTCTGCTAAGTCTATTTCAACTTTAAGGTTATTAATGATGAATTCCTGACGGTCAGGGGTGTTTTTACCCATATAGAATTTTAATAGGTTTTCAATGGATATGGCCTTATCGAGCATTACCGGTTCCAATCGGATATCCTCTCCTATAAAGTGCCGGAACTCATCAGGCGAAATTTCACCTAAACCCTTAAATCGTGTTATTTCTGGCTTGCCCGTTAACTTGCTAATTGCATTTCTACGCTCTTCATCGCTATAGCAATAAAATGTTTCCTTTTTGTTGCGAACCCTAAATAAAGGTGTTTGCAGAATATAAAGATGGTTCTCCTTTATCAATTCAGGGAAAAACTGAAGAAAAAAGGTGATCAATAACAATCGAATGTGCATACCATCAACATCAGCGTCAGTTGCAATTACAATATTATTGTAACGAAGGTCTTCCATCGATTCCTCAATGTTCAATG
>JBATIW010000039.1:0-1711 GCA_049668005.1 Maribacter sp. | reverse complement strand
ATTGGGCATGTATATTACTTTAGCCAATGATTATAAAGAAGTTTCTTGGTATGGTAATGGGCCGGACGAAAGTTACTGGGATAGAAAAACTGGCGTGAAAACCGGATTGTATACTGGTAAGATCATCGACCAATTCCATCGTTATCCAAGGCCCCAGGAAACCGGAAATAAAACAGATGTGCGATGGATGGAGGTTTCGTCCAATGCCATGGCGTTAAAAGTTTCATCAGAGCAGTTGTTGAATGCAAGTGTATGGCCCTTTGCGATGACAGAGATTGATTTCAAAAGTAGTGAGGCAATAAAGTCAGCATCTGGCTTGGTACCTGTTACCTCTAAACATGGAGCCGAAATTAAAATTGGTGAAACTGTACAATGGAATATCGATTTGCAACAAATGGGTGTTGGTGGCGATAACTCTTGGGGACGTTTGGTTCATGATGCATATACAATTTCGCCCAAACCATACGCGTATAATTTTACAATCACGCCATCAAGTATGGACTAAGAAGAAAAATCAAGATTTGAACCAGCTATTTACTAATTGTTGCTCTTGTGAATTGCCCTCTTTGTGTTCAAATTCGTTTTTTATGACATTCTGAATATAATCCTTTTCCCAAATATTATAATTGGCTGCTACCTTTTCAATGGCATCACAAATAAAATCAACTTCCTCAGTTTTCATAGTTGGGTGTATCGACATTCGTACCCATCCAGGTCTTTCCATTAAGCAACCCTCCAAAATTTTCTGCTCAATTGCTTTTGAGGTCAATTCATTTACATGAAGTAAAAAGTGGCCGTACGTGCCAGCACAAGAGCACCCTCCCCTAGTTTGGATTCCAAACCGATCATTCAATAGTTTTACGATAAGATTATAGTGGGCGTCATCAATATAAAAAGAGAATATTCCCAATCTGTCTTGATGTTCCCCGGCCAGAATATGCAAATTGTCGATTTTGGAAAGTCTATCAAATATCCTTTTATTTATTTCATTTTCCCTCTCATGAATATTCTTAACTCCCATTTCTTCTTTCAGCTCAATGGCAAAGGCGGTTCGGATTGCCTGTAAAAATCCTGGGGTGCCCCCATCTTCCCTAGTCTCTATATCATCAATATAATCATGGTTTCCCCATGGATTGGTATAAGTGACTGTACCACCACCAGGATTATCGGGAACCAAATTCTTATATAATTTCTTGTTGAATATCAATACGCCACATGCGCCGGGACCACCTAAAAACTTATGTGGTGAAAAGAAAATTGCATCTAAATATTCCTCTTTGTTTTCAGGATGCATATCAATTTCCACATATGGCGCCGAACATGCAAAATCAACGAAACAAAGTCCGTTATTTTGATGAATCATTTTAGCAATTCTATGGTAATCGGTTTTAATTCCTGTTACATTGGAGCATGCCGTAATTGAAGCGATTTTTATTAGATTTTCTTGATACTTGTCCAATAAATTTTGAAAGCTTTTAAAACAAATCAAACCAGTTTCATCACAGGGAATAACCTCAACCTTTGCGATGGTCTCTAACCAAGAAGTTTGATTGGAATGATGTTCCATATGGGATACAAAAACAATAGGTCGCAATGCCTCAGGTACATTTGTATGCTCTTTTAAATTTTCAGATACCTTAAGCCCTAAAATTCTTTGAAACTTATTTACTGCACCGGTCATTCCGGTTCCTACCGTTATCAGAACATCATC
>JBATIW010000038.1:0-2032 GCA_049668005.1 Maribacter sp. | reverse complement strand
TGTTATGCTTTTAATTTCCGAATTCGGAAAGATAGAAGTGTAGAAATTTATAGCTTCTTCAGCCTTTCCGCATTGATCACCTACAAATGTTAGAAATGTTGTTGTTTTCATTTTTTTTGAAATTTGAATTCAAACCCAAAATTGTCAATGGGATAATTAACTTGCTACTCGAAAGTTGCTATTATTAATTAAGGACAGCATTGGCAATTGTTAAGCTCTTTTTCGTTAAATGTTATTCTAGTGTATATTAGTATTACTGTCAACGGTCTTGTATATGAAACGTAGCTTACGACATCTGCGTTAGCAGTGGACGGGTTGGTGCGATGGCGACGCTAACTTTTCGGACCTGCCTGCAGGCAGGCAGGTTAACACGAGCCGAATTTTTAAATTTTTCTTTTTATCTTAATTTCTCAAAAAGCCAAATTTAAAAATTTGGCGGTCTTCGAAAACACAAACCTCTCGGAAAGCGTGTAATAGCTATGTTTTTTTTACGTTGTTAGCAACTAGGCTTTGCACGATGTTTGTTTTTATTCCGCAATATTTTTTCCAATTACGTCTGGATTGCGGTATAAATTACCGACCAAATCAGACCTATAATTAGCGAGATAACTGCTCCTTTAATCATTGTCTGTTTACGTTTTATAGCAAGTCCCAAAAAATAAATATCAGTCGTTATTTCGTCAAAAACCGTTTTTCCATTTTTCGTAATTCGTTTAAATTCCGATTTAAATTCCGTTAACGATTTACTTGCGAAATTTCCAGCGTACAAACTCCCATTATATCCGCTCTGTTTATATTGTTTTCCTAAATATTTGTGAGGCAACATTCCCACGAGTGCAAATATCATTGAGATTAGTAAAAAATAGATTATGGATGAAATAAAAATTCCGATGTTGTATTTGTCAATTCCTGTCGCAAGGTGCATTGCTCCAAATATTAAGGTTATTAAAATGGAATTGACAGTTAAAATAATTGAAGCTTTATTATCAACCATTCTTAAAAGGGTGTAATGATTTCTCGAAAGTGTTCGGTACAATGTGTCCAAACTTTTTGCGTCAAGTATTTCCTTGACCTTTGCTTTTTTCTTTTCGGATTTCGGTATTTTTTCTTCTTTTTTTATTTCCATTTTATTTAATCACTTTCAGGATTTGCTACGTTTTTTTGCCTTGTTGCTAACGTACGGATATAGTAACTAGTTACTATATTTCTTTTTCCATTACGAATTTAAGGGATTTTTAGTGCTTTTAAAAGCATTTGCCGCCACATGGGTATCTATTCCGTGTTTTAGAAAGACCCATGCCCTCATAACAATTGTCATTGTCTTAGTTGTACGTCAAATACCAAAAAACAAATTCCAAACCTGGCAGCTTTCGACAGTACTTCGACAGTACTTCGACAGGCTCATAACCAGCTCAGCAACCAACTCAGTGACCACGGTAGGCAGCTATGCAAGGTCGACGCTTTTAATTTTGTCATTAAAATCCGTAGGTCTTTTTTGCATTTTCGATCTGTTCGGTTTCCGTTGTTTCAGGGTAAAGCATATAGCTTGGGGCAACAATCGATTTTACTTTACCGATTGTGATTTTTGTAATTGTCGCAAAAGGAAATTTCCCTCCTGTCATTTCGGTCAAGGTCTTTTCCCGTTTTAAAAATTCCGAGTCGGATTTCTTGATAATCTCAGCTTTCCCTTTGATTTGAAAACCTTTTTGGACAAGAATATCAATAAAGCTTACACATACATTTTCATTCTGCTTTATATTACGCACCGTTTGGGGCGATGCAATGTTCGCAATTATTATTTCGTCGGTACCATAAGAATTGAAGATTTCTTTCGGTGATACATTGGGTATATTTTCCGCTGACACTGTGGCAAGCCAACACAAAACACTGTTGTCAATATATTCCTTAATTTCTTTTGTGAGTTTCATTTTCTTCGGCTAAGTCGTAACTGTTAGGTTATAGCCCTTATCCGGGGCTGTATTTCATTTAATCCTTTTAAACTGGTCTTTTTTACACTATTGCTTCTCTATAC
>JBATIW010000037.1:0-3610 GCA_049668005.1 Maribacter sp. | reverse complement strand
CATATGGTCAGCTGTGGTTTCGATATCCTGATTTCCTTTCCATTTGGCTGGATATCTCAAAAAAAACGGAACCCGGACCCCACCCCTAAAAACACTTCCTTTTCTTCCCCGCAAACCTGCAACATATCTAACTTGTTGCGGTCCATTATCCGTCATGAATACAACCAAAGTATTCTTTGAAATTTTTAAATCATCGAGTTTTTGCAGTAATCTTCCAATATTATCATCAATATTAGTGACCATGGCATATACCTTTCGTGCATCTTCTTTGTCCTTTTCGCTCATTTTCACAAATGGCTTTGTACCCTTGTCAAATCCTGAAGAGGGGTCAATGTCACCATACATTTGATAGTATTTATCAGGAACCTGTAATGGCGTATGTGGAGCATTGAAGGATAGGTAACAGAAAAATGGTTTCTGATGGTTTTCTTCAATAAATGCTATCGCTTTATTGGCAAAAATATCACTGCAATAACCATCATAGGATTCTTGTTGCCCGTTATGCCATAACACGGGATCAAAATAACTTTGGTCGCCCTTAAAATAAGTGGTGAAGTCACCTACTTGACCCATACCCCCAGATAGATGGATAACAGACTCGTCAAAACCCTGATCGTTAGGTCTTGAAGGATAATTATCCCCTAAATGCCACTTGCCGAAAATTCCGGTTTTGTAGTTCTCCTGTTTCAGCATTTCGGCAATGGTCACCTCATTGGCAGACATAATTGCACCCCCATTGTATGTATCTCTTATACCCGTTCTAAGGGCGTACCGGCCAGTCATTAAACTTGCCCTTGTTGGGGCACAAACGGGAGAAACATAAAAGTTGTTGAAACGCACACTTTCCCTTGCAAAAGCGTCGATAGTGGGCGTTTTGACATGAGGGTTTCCGGTATAACCCAAATCACCATACCCTTGATCATCTGTTATGATTATGATAACATTAGGTCGTTCTTTTTCTTGGGCTTGGGATGTATTAGTATAAAAGAACAATGCTGTCAATATCAATAGGATACTAAAAGTAAGTTTGGTCCTCTCCATTTAGGTTACTTCGTATTCTTGGTTTAGGTCTTGACCCTGCCTGCCGTTAGGCAAGGTCTCTTAAGCCTTACAATATGATTTAAATATCTCAACCAATATTCCCGCCATATAGAGCGAAGTCGGGATATAGTTTATTATTCAACAAATAGATAATTCAATTTTAAGGTGTTGAATGCAGTGTTGAATTCTTTAAGTTCCTTATCCAAAACTGCATTGAAGGCTTCTAACTGATCATTAATTTGGCCTGTAAGCTCATTTTTGACCTCAATATCCTGTTCTGTTGGAGGGAAATCATCAATAGCTACCAAACTATTTAAATGCCCTAGCTTATTATTCAATCGTATCGGGAAATTCAAAGGATCTTGACCGCTTTTATTTTTGGTCTGGTACAGTGCTTTTTCTACAGTTGCAAGACTTTCCTTCATTTTCTTCGCTTTTTCAACCAAATTCTTGGTTTGTTCATTGTCTTTATACTGTTTGGTAAAGGCATCCAATTGTTTGGTGATTTTTCTGATTTTTTCAATGGATTGATGCGCTTTTTCGATGGTCGTGTTTATGTCCGTAATAAAATCGAACTGTTTTTGCATATCGGCCACGGAAACCTCAGCCCTCGGATCTGGTACAATCTTGAAAGTCTCTGATGTTGAATCGCCGTTTACGTTCAAATGCACTTTATAGTCGCCAGGTACTGCCTTGGCACCATCCAAACTCGCCCACCACAGAATCATACCCTCTAATTTTTTGGCTCCTTTTCCCCGAGTATCCCAAACGAAAGTGTTGCCTCCTTTTTTGACTTTCAATTTTTTATCTTTCTCCTTGGCTGAATTGCTATAGCTGGCTAAGGTATCCCCGGACATTGAGGTAAAAGTTAGACTGATACTATCTTTCTCAGCAAGGTTTTTCAAATAAAAATGGGTGATTACGCCGTTAGGATGATTAGCTCCAGCTGTTTTAGAAGGAGTTCTTGCCACCCCCCCTTTCGTTCTATATGAGTCTTTGGGTTTATACAATATGGAAGAGGCATTTTTCTTGCCAGCATCCATTTGATGCAATACGGTTAGATCATCAATAATCCATACGCTACGGCCTTGGGTAGCGACAATTAAATTATAGTCTTTAATTGTTAAATCGGTAATAGGGACTATGGGAAGGTTCAATTGGAAAGGACTCCAATTTGCGCCATCATTAAAGGAAATATACATTCCAGTCTCTGTTCCTGCATACAACAACCCCTTGCGTTTAGGGTCCTCACGGACAACCCTTGTAAAATGTTCATTATTTATACCATTCGTTATTTTTGTCCAAGTTTGCCCATAGTCCGTAGTTTTGTACAAGTAGGGTTGAAAATCGCCAAGTTTATAACGCGTTGCAGCAACATAACAGGTGCCTTCGTCATAAGCAGAGGGTTCAATACTATTGATCATATTCCATTCTGGCATATTGGCGGGCGTAACATTGTCCCAATTGTCACCACCATCCTTAGAGACATGTATTAGCCCATCATCACTACCTACCCAAAGCAAGCCTTCTTTCAACGGACTCTCATTGGCCGCAAAAATGGTACAGTAATACTCAACACTGGTATTGTCCTGGGTAATTGGCCCACCACTGGAAACCAATTTTGTTGGGTCGTTCCTGGTTAAGTACCCGCTCAATAATTTCCAACTTTGACCTTCGTTCTCAGAAACATGAACGTGATTGGAAAAAGTGTATAATTTCTTGGGATTGTGTTTGCTAAAAATAATAGGGAAATTCCATTGGAAACGGTATTTCATGCCTTCCGCACCATGACCCATAGGATTGTCCGGCCAAACATTAATACCCCTGACCGTATTTTTGTCGTGATTTACACGCGTCAGAAAGCCATCATAACTACCCCCATAAACAATATCATTATTCAAGGGATCAACAGCAATATGTGCAGATTCACCACCAGCAGTAGATTCCCAATCATCCTCATCAATAGAACGACCATCACTACGATGCTTGATCCTTACGGTAGAATTATCCTGTTGAGCCACATAAATGCGATACGGGAATGCATTATCCGTGGTAACCCTATAAAACTGAGCCGTAGGCTGATTATAATAAGTACTCCAAGTCTCACCACCATCATAAGATATTTGGGCCCCACCATCATCCCCAATAATCATACGTTTTCCATTTTCGGGGGCAATCCAAAGATCATGATGATCCCCATGTGGGGCATTAAAGGTGTTAAATGATTTACCTCCATCGGTTGATTTATGATAATTCACATTCAGGACATACACTACATCCTCATCTTCAGAATCGGCATATACACGAGTATAATACCAAGCTCTTTGCCGTAATTTACGTTCACTGTTGACCTGTGTCCATTTTTTTCCTCCATCATCGGAACGATAAAGTCCTCCTTTTTCCTTGTTCTCTACAATGGCCCAAACTCGTTCTGAATTTTTAGGGGAAACCGTGACTCCAATAATCCCCAAAGTGTCTTTTGGGAAGCCTTCATTTTTGGAAATTTCATTCCAGGTCTCTCCACTGTCGGTACTTTTCCATAAGGCAGAACCATCGCCACCACTACTTA
>JBATIW010000036.1:0-6948 GCA_049668005.1 Maribacter sp. | reverse complement strand
AACCAATACCGGACCCTTCCTGGTCCCTTGTGCTACTGCTATCCACTTGATAAAAACGATCAAAAATATAGGGAAGTTTTTCTTCGGAAATACCCCGCCCAGAATCGGAAACATGAATAACCAATTCATCTTCAACAAAAGAAACCCGGACGGCGACCTGTTCCCCATCTTCGCAGAACTTGAATGCGTTACTGATTAAGTTGTAGAAGACTTTTTCAAGTTTATCACGATCAAAGGAAGCCCAAAGCGAATCGTCCGGTACTTCGACCCTATAGTCCATATTGCGCTGTGCGGCATAAGAATTGAAAGATCCTGCCGCGGTTCTCAGACATTTAAAAACATCGCCCTCGGTAGGTTTTAATTGTAACTTACCTTCATCAATTCTGGAAAGCTCGAGTAATTGGTTTACCAGACCCAAAACCTTATTCGTATTGCGACGTATCATTTTTATGTCTTCCTTGTCGAGTTTATCCTCCGGGTTTTGTTCCAAATGTTCTATAGGGCCTTGAATCAAGGTTAGAGGAGTTCTGAATTCGTGGGAAATATTCGCGAAAAAATTGGATTTTAAATTATTCAATTCTTGCAATTCCTTATTAGACTTTTGTTTTATGCGATATTGATTGTACAAAAGTCCGGCCAGCAAAAGAATCAATAAAGCAAATGCTATAAACGCGTTACGCTCATTCTTTCTTTTACCCAGTTGTAAAGCCTGTACCTCTTTTTCTGAAGCCAATAGCGCTATTTCCTTGGTTTTTTGTTCGTTTTGATACTTGGCCTCTATTTCTTCTGCAAGGTCTCGCTTTTCCAAGGTATAGAGACTATCCTTTCGATTCTCGTACAATATCCTAAAATCAAAGGCCTTTCTAAGATTTCCTTTGGCGTAATGAACTTCAGATAGGGTTTTGTAACCATCCATTTCGGTCAAATCAGTACCTATATCCTGGGCAATTCTAACCGCTTTACCTGAATATATTTCCGAGCTATCAAGTTTTTTAAAATAGAAATATTCTTGTCCCAAGGCTTGGCTTGCCATCGCCATGTTGATGGAATCTCCAATTTCTTCGGCAATGAATAATGACCGACGGTAATTTTCAACTGCTTCACCTGGTTGCTTTTCATCGGAATAGATGTTTCCTATATTTTGATACACTTGGGAAATCTCTCTTTTGCTTCCCATTTTGTTATAACTTTCAAGTGCTTTTTGATACCGTAATAGTGCTTCTTCAGGCTTGCCTTGATTTCTCAAAACAATGCCCATGTTCTTCATCAAAAAGGCTTGCCCGGGTAAAAAATCAAATTTTTTGAAAAGACTATCACTCTTGGTATAATAGAAAATTGCTTCATTGTAATTGGCCAACTTCTGATGTATCAACCCAATATTGGCCATATTTATTCCTGCGTTTTTTTCATTTCCTATTTGGGTATTTACTTTTGATGCCTCTGTATAGGCTTCCATTGCCTTTTTATATTCTCCTCGTTCGTTGAATACATTTCCCAAGTTATTGTAGGAACTGGCAACACCTTCAAAATCCCTGATTTCCTTGGCAAAATCAATATTTAATTGAAGGTATTCCTCTCCCTTATTTAGATTACGTTTTCTGGTGTGGGCGTTTCCCAAACCTATTAGCGCAGTACTTTTACCATCATCGAAGTTTATACTTTCGGCAATGGAAAGGGCATTTTGAAAAAAGGTAAAGGCGGAGTCGTAACTGGATCGGTCCGTCAAAAGTTCTGCACGTGACACCAATGCCAGAACTTCAAATTTTTCCTCTTCCATTTGGGCTGACACCTTTAAGGCACTGACAACATTCCTCTCTGCCTTTTTTGGATTTTCATAGCGATACTCATCTACCAATTCAAGTAAAATGTTGACCTTATTGGAATCAATTTTCTCAATTTGTAGTACCTGCTCAAGGCTGTCGATTCTAGATTGGGAATATACATTCACCGAGCAAAGTATAACTAAGATGAAAATCAGTCTTAACATGGTTAAATTTAAGAATTATCCTTTTGTAATGGGAATCTTTAGAGTTTGGAGAAATGAAATCAGTACAAATTCTTAAAAAATGAATTTTGTAAAACGGCCGTTTAAGGGGTATTGTTTCCGAAAGCGTACAATCTTGCATGAGAGAGTCCCATTCGTGGTCTCTTTTAGTAGTCTCTTTAATTGACCTTTTACGGGAAAGTTGTAAACGAATACTAAATCACATAATTCTCGGACCATCTTTTCATTAATGCCTATTTGGTATTTTTCCCAAACCACACAATTAAAGTTTTTTGGAATATTGCATCTGAAAAATTTGTTGTACCTATGTTGTACCCAGGCAAAAAAACAAAGGCTCCCGATTTCTCGGAAGCCTTGTTTTTACTGAGTGGGCCCTACTGGATTCGAACCAGTGACCCCCTGCTTGTAAGGCAGGTGCTCTGAACCAACTGAGCTAAGAGCCCCACTTATAATCTTACTACTTCATCCTCCCAACTGAGGATAAATTTCCCGACTTTGTCGGGATGCTCTGAATGCTGACGTTCCCGCCTCGCGGGAGGTACAGCATCCTGATATTTCACCTAGTGAAATCGTCAGGACCAACTGAGCTAAGAGCCCTAACGGGGTGCAAATATAGAATAGTTTTCTTTTACCCAAAAGAAAAGATTGAAAAAATTTAAACCACCTCAGCTACCGTAAAATTACTGCCTCCTACGAAAATAAAATCGTTCTTTAAGGCATGTTTCCTAGCCGCTTTTAATGCCTCGCGAACCGAATCATAAGCGTTCCCAATTAAACCATGTTCATTGGCCTTCTCGACCAACACACCCACATCCAAACCTCTCAAAATATTGGGGCGGCTAAAATAATAGCAAGCGTTTTTAGGAAAAAGCGGTAAGATAATATCCAGGTCTTTATCCTTTACAAATCCTAATACAATATGCAACTGATTGTATTCTTGTTCCTCCAACTGTTGAATTACATCAGTAAGCCCTTCTTTATTATGGGCAGTATCGCATATTGTCATTGGTTTTTTATTCAAAATCTGCCACCTCCCCAATAATCCGGTATTCTTGACTACTTTTCTTAAACCACGCTTAATATGTTTCTGTTTCACCTCAAAGTTTATTAACTCTTTCAAAACGGCAATAATACCTTTGATGTTTTTGGATTGATAGTTTCCAAGTAATGTACTTTTATACTCTTTTTGAATTTCTTGATCAGCAAAAATGACCTTGGCATTTTTTGATTTGGCAAGTGATTTAAAAGTATCCGCTATTTCATGCTGATATTCGCTAATGACAACAGGCACATTCGCCTTAATGATTCCAGCTTTTTCAGAAGCAATTTTAGTAAGCGTATCCCCTAGCAGATCCAAATGATCCATCCCAATATTGGTAATTAGCGATACTTCAGGGGTGACGATATTGGTTGAATCCAATCTACCCCCTAATCCTACTTCAATTATAGCGATATCAACTTCTTTTTGGGCAAAATAATCAAAGGCCATTCCTACGGTCATTTCAAAAAAAGACAACTTGTTTTCCTGAAGAAAAGCTTTGTTTTTTTTGATAAAACGCACTACTTTTTTTTTACCAATGGACTTGCCATTAATTTTGATTCGTTCCCTAAAATCCTTTAGATGTGGAGAAGTGTAAAGTCCCACTTTATAACCAGCTTCCTGGAGTATTGAAGCTAACAAATGGCTACTGGAACCTTTTCCGTTAGTACCTGCAACATGTACACTTTTGAATTTTGTTTCGGGAGTATTTAGGTGTGCTGAAAATTTCAGGATATTATCCAGTTTTTCATTAAAAGCAACTTTCCCAATGTGTTGATAGACCGGAAGTTGGGCGAACATCCAATCCAAGGTTTCTTTATAGGTCACTTATTCGCCTAATTTAAAATTGACAACAACAAACCCCACTTGCTGGCTGGGGGCATTGGAATCCAAATTCCACTTATGCATAAATGCTGTTTTCCTTGCTGGTTCCAGTAAACATGGATTGTTATTGGTCGTGCCTTTAACACCGGGCGAAGCGCTGATTACCTTACCATTGCGATCTACCACAATTTTTACCACTACCCTACCTTCTTGATTGCAATCTTGTTGTACTTTTCCCTTACTGACCAAAGACCGTCCACTTAACCCATAGCCTCCTGTTCCGCTTCCAGAACCTGGGCTGCCATAAGAACTGGTTGCATAGGGGTCGCCATTTGGTTGACCCTTATCCCCTGCTTTATTATCATCCCCTTCGCTACCTGTTGCAGAACCATCAGATTTGTTGAGTCCGCCCATTAGTTTATCCAGTTCCGCTTTTTTAGCCGCTTGTTCTTTTATCTTCTGTTCTTCTGCTTCTCGCTTTTCTCGAGCGATCCTATCGGCTTGAACCTTCGCTTTTTTGGCTGCTGCAGCTACCTTACGCTTCGCTTCTTGCTGCTGTTTTATCTTTATGGATTCTTCACTTTCCTGTGTCAAGACCTTCTCGGCAGCTTGCTCTTTTTCAACAACTTCTTCTTGAACTTCCTCTGGCACTGCTTCTTCTTCCACCTCTTCCGGTACGTTGGGTGGTTCAGGAATATCCAAGGGTTCGGATCTTATTTTTTCTTTGGGTTGTTGGTCTCCCATACCAAATTCCATAGTTCCGAAATTCACTGAGATACCATTCTCAATGGGTGGATCCATGTAGGTTAAACCTATATAAAAAAGCAAAAGTAGAAGTACACTTAACAAGGCTGTTGTAAGTGTAAATGATTTTTTCTTGTGTCTCGTATCTAAAAATGACATTATGCCAATTAAGTTTTAAAATGTCGTATTATCAATTTGAATTATTTTTTGTTTAGGTGATACAAAAAATAAAAGCCTAGCCTAAGCTACGGTATTCTTTTTTGGAGAAACCTGTCTGCCGACAGGCAGGAATAAATGAAAAAGAAGCAAATTATTTGCGTCGTTTTAAGGCTAAATTTGCATTAGTTGGGTCGCACGGCCAAAATAACCTTATAACTATTCCTATTGGCAATATCCATAACGTTTACGGCCTCTTTAATGGCAACGCTCTCTTCCGCCCTTAGGATTATTACAGGTTTTTCCTGTCCTTCAAGTGCCTTTTTTAATTCAATTTCAATATATTCTCCGTTGATTCTCTCATTATTCACAAAATACTCCAGGTTTTTATTAATGCTGACCGAAACATTTTGGGTGTTCGTTGACTTACCTTTCGCCTTGGGCAACAACAAATCCAACGCATTGGGTGAGTTTGCCGTTAACATAAAGAAAATCAAAAGCAAGAAAACAATATCCGTCATAGACGACATACTGAAATCTGGACTAATTTTATTTCTACCTTTCAGTTTCATATGTACGGACTATAGTGGTTCATTCAATAGATCCAAGAACTCAACCGCATTGGCTTCCATTTTGTGGACTACCTTATCGGTTCTATTCACCAAATGGTTATAACCAATATAGGCTATAATACCAACTATTAGACCTGCAACCGTAGTCGTCATTGCGGTGTAAATACCTGCTGCCAATGAACCCATTTCAGCTTGTCCGCCACTACTGGCCATTTCATGGAATGCCAAAATCATACCAATTACGGTTCCTAAGAAACCTATCATTGGTGCAGCACCTGCAACAGTGGCTAAAACACTTACATTCCTTTCTAATTTATAAACCTCCAAGGTACCTGCATTTTCAATGGCAGTATTAATATCATCCAACGGTTTCCCTATTCTGGAGACTCCTTTTTCAGTTAAGCGAGCAACAGGTGAATCGGTTTGGGCACAAAGTAGTTTTGCGGCTTCCAATTTACCATTGGTAACGTGATCCCGAATTTGATTCATGAAATTGCTATCTATTTTTGAGGCTGCTTTTATTGCAAAAATGCGTTCGAAGTATATATATAGCGCCACGAAAAGCATTAAAAACAATATTGAAATAATTAAGATACTCCCAGTACCGCCACTAAAAATCAAATCCATGACCGAGAGGGTCTTTTCTTCTGATATAATATTCCCCACTTCAGGGTCTTGTGCAAGATCTTGTAACAATGACATATAGTTTCAGTTCTTTAATTTGCCTTAATAACGGTATTTTATCGATAAAATTATCCGTGAAGTACAAAATCACGCATTATTACAAAGGCCGCTGCTCCTGCTATAAAACCTATGAAGGCCAAGATGGCTATTTTCTTTAAATACCAGAAGAAATCAATCTTTTCCATACCCATGGCCACAACGCCTGCTGCGGAACCAATTATCAACATACTTCCACCAGTACCAGCTGAATATGCTATAAAATGCCATAACGGATTGTCAAGACTTTCAGAGAACATGCCCATACTTGCCGCTACCAACGGAACATTATCAATTATTGCTGAACCCACGCCAAACAACATAACAACTATATCTGTGTTAGGTATGGCCTCGTTGAGGCTTGCTGCATACGTAAACAGATATCCAAGAGATTCCAAGGCTGCTACCGCCAATAAAATACCCAAGAAGAATAAGATACTTGGCAATTCTATTTTAGATAGTGATGCATGCACTGGACTATGGTGACCTGTGGTATCATGATCTTCACTCTCAACATTTGAAATACTGAATTTTGTTTTACTATAAATTTCTGCAAAAGTGGCAACAACCGCCAATGAAAGCATCATACCAACATATGGTGGCAAATGGGTAATTGTCTTAAAGAAAGGAACAAAGACAATAGCTCCCAATCCTAGATATAGCATTGTGGCTCCATATTTCGATTTTGAGGCCTCTAAGTCATCAATCTCCCTTTCAATATTTCCTTGAAACACCTTGTACCTGCTTGCTACCAAAACCGGTACAACCATACATAAAATAGATGGTATTAAAACATGCTTAATCAGTTCCATTGCCGATACCTTATTGGCAATCCACAGCATTGTAGTTGTAACATCACCAATCGGTGACCACGCCCCTCCCGCATT
>JBATIW010000035.1:0-3919 GCA_049668005.1 Maribacter sp. | reverse complement strand
TTGTGATCGGCAATGCCGCATATGAAGCAGGTAATATTGGAGGGGCCACATTGGGCATGGACGCTCTATTTGGGGAGGAATATTCCGCTTTTTATCCTTTTGTCATTGGCGGATTGGCCTTTATACTCCTATATATGGGTAGTTATAAGGCTATGGAAAAGGTATTCGTGACCTTGGTGCTTATTATGAGCTTTTCGTTTCTTCTGACGGCCATAATCACCAAACCCAATATTCTGGAAATAGTCAAGGGCATGTTTGTGCCAAGCGTACCTGATGGAAGTATATTAATGATCATAGCTTTGGTAGGCACTACCGTTGTACCCTATAATCTATTTTTGCATGCCTCATTGGTAAGTGAAAAGTGGAAAAGTAAGGAAGATCTGCCAACTGCGAGAAAAGATACCTTTATCTCCATTGTTTTGGGAGGAATGGTTTCGATGGCAATTGTTATCGCTGCCACAGCCATTCCTGGAAAGGAAGTAACCAATGTGATGGACCTAGCAAAAGGCTTGGAACCTTTATATGGCAATAGTGCCAAATACTTTATGGGCATTGGGTTGTTCGCTGCTGGGGTTACTTCTGCAATAACAGCACCTCTGGCTGCTGCATATGTGGCTAGTAGTTGTTTTGGATGGAATTCAGGTATGAAAGATTTAAAATTCAGGATTGTCTGGATGATTATTTTAGGATTGGGAATATTTTTTCTTTCCTTTGGGATAAAACCTATAGAGATAATCAAATTTGCCCAGGTAGCCAATGGAATATTGCTTCCGGTTATTGCCATCTTTCTTTTATGGATTGTGAACAAGTCATCGGTAATGGGCAAGTATAGAAACACCAAAACCCAAAATATTTTGGGACTCGTTATTATTGTGCTTGCGATTGTATTGGGAGTGAAAAGTATTTTTGAAGTCTTAGGTCTATTTTAGATGGAAGGTATTTATATTGATATTAATTGTGATGTAGGTGAGGGGGTAGGCAATGAAGCCGAATTGTTCCCTTTGATTTCTTCTTGCAATATTGCTTGTGGTGGGCATGCGGGAAATAATCGGACCATGACCCAAGTAGTGAAATTGGCCAAGCAATATGGGGTTCGTATAGGGGCCCATCCATCATATCCGGATAAGGAAAATTTTGGTCGGTTTTCAATGGAAATAGGGTCAACTGAATTGTCTAATAGCATAAGGACACAAATCCTTGCCCTGAAAACTATCCTTAAAAAGGAGAAGGTTACATTGCATCACATTAAACCCCATGGTGCTTTGTACAATGATTTGGCAAAGAACGAGGTTTTGGCTGATATATTTTTAAAGACCATTGCTTCTGATAGGGAAAGTGTTGTTTTGTATGCCCCTCCAGGTTCTGTCATAGCCAAAAAAGCACTAAAACATGATTTTAAGGTGAAGCTAGAGGCATTTGCGGATAGAAGTTATAACCAGGACCTAAGTTTGGTCTCCCGAACCTTGCCGAATGCTGTTCTTAATGACCCTAAAATAGTATTGGATCATTTGGTCAAAATGGTGCATGAAAATAAGGTGATGACAGTCGATGGCATAGCATCCCATATTGACGCACAAACTTATTGTATACATGGCGATACACCCAATGCATTGCAAATATTAACGTACCTTTCAGAGGAATTGCCTAAAGCACAAATCTATATTCAAAAGTGACAAATTATTCCATTTCCATACGGCCTTTTGGTGAGCATGCCATTTTAGTTGAATGGCCCAATAAAGTAGATGAGGCTATCTTGGAGGACATTCTTCAATTCAGTTCGTATTTAAAGTTAGAATGTCTTGATGCCAAGGAATGGGAACTAGTTGCATCCTATAATTCACTTACCTTGATCCAGAGAAAGCAGGGGATCGACTTTGAACCCTTTAAAAACCAATTGGAAACTTGGTATGTAAAAAGAGAGGGTGTTAACCATTTGGATAAATATCTTTGGAAACTTCCGGTTTGCTATGATTTGGATTTTGCTATTGATCTAGAGAAGGTTGCAAAAGAATTAGGGGAATCTGTTGAGAAAATCATAGAATTACATACGTCACATATTTATACGGTCTACGGGATTGGATTTTTACCTGGGTTTATGTATTTGGGAGGCCTGCCAAAATCATTAGAGACCTCAAGAAGAGCTGAACCAAGACAAAAGGTGGCCAAGGGAGCTGTAGGTCTCGCTGGGAAGCAGACCGGCATTTACCCACAGGAATCCCCAGGAGGTTGGAATATTATTGGTAATTGTTCAGTTCCGATTTTTGATGCGAACAGAGCGGAACCCTGTTTCGTGAATGTAGGCGACAAAATACAATTTTATTCTATTTCAAGGGCAGAATACAAATTGCATAAGATTGAAGGCGAAGTAGGTATTTATCAATTTGAAAAAATAAAACTGGATGCTTAAGGTACTAAAATCAGGCTTTTTCACAACACTTCAGGATGAAGGGCGCTTCGGATATCGTGATAAAGGGGTACCGGTTTCTGGGGTGATGGATGCAAGCGTAGTACGCAAGGCAAATAGACTCTTGGAAAATGAAGACAATGCATGCGTATTGGAAATCACAATGACAGGGCCTACACTTCAATTTGAAGAGGATACTTTTATTGTTTTGGCTGGAGCCGAAATGTCCGCAACCCTAAATAATCAGCCGATATACAATTACAAAGTATTCAATGTGAATGCGGGTGATATTCTTTCTTATGGGAGATTAACGCATGGTTTTAGAGGCTATTTGGCAATAAAAGACGGATTTAAATCTAAAAGTGTCTTAGGCAGTCAATCGCAGTATTATCCCATTACTGCCTCGGGGAGTTTAAAGGATAGGGATGAATTGGAGTATGCAGCAGTCAGTTCATTTGACCCCAAAATATCAGAGTTAAAAATAGACCCATTATTAGAGGAAAATGTACTTGAAGTCTCTAAAGGACCTGAATTTGGGTTATTGGATGATGATCACTTCGAAAATCTCTTCTTTAAGGAGTTTTCAGTTGCAAAAGAGTATAATAGGATGGGATACCAGTTTGAAGAAAGGATTAAAGGCCATAAAATAACAATGTTGACTTCTGCTACCTTGCCTGGAACTGTTCAACTCACCCCTTCCGGCAAATTGATAGTTTTGATGAAAGACGGTCAAACAACGGGCGGCTATCCGAGAATACTTCAGTTATCGGACAAGTCCATTTCTATATTAGCCCAAAAGAAATTCGGGGATAATGCATCTTTCAAATTGGCTTAAACTTTTTTGTAGACCTCTTCAAAAGGGACTCTGAACCTAGGTCCGTATATTCCTTTTTCATCGCGAACACCGCAACCTATAACCATATTTATTTCTGCTCCCCAAGGTAAATCAAGGAGCTTTTTGACCCTTGTGGTATCACTACCTTCCATAGGACAGGTATCATATCCAATCCCGGCCATAGAGATCATGAAATTCTGTGCTGCCAGACCAGCGCTTTTATGGGCCACTATACGCATATCAGAATTACGGACCTCTTTATAAATAGGTCTGAAGAGTCCTATAAGTTGAAAAATAAAATACTTTATCATTCCTAAAATTCCCAAGAGATCCGTATACAAAGTAGGAATCAATTTCTTATAGTAATTAAGGGCAAATTTTTCCTTATCGGTATATTGATCTAATGGCTTATCCGTAAAACTCCTCTTTAAATAAGTCAGATTGGCCTTGGCCCGTTTTTTCCAAAGATCTTTTCTAGTCACGACAACGACTAATTGTTTGGCATTTTTTGCAGCAGGTTGGTCAAAACAGGCCTTTGACAATGCCTTGAGCTTGGTTTTATCCGTGACATGATAAAATTCCCACAATTGTAAATTACTGCTGGTAGGGGCAAGGGAGGCGTTTTTTATACACTGCCTTACTTTATCGTCATCCAATTCAATATCATCCTTGAATAAACG
>JBATIW010000034.1:0-4280 GCA_049668005.1 Maribacter sp. | reverse complement strand
ATATTGGAGTGACTTTGGTCCACATAGGCAATTTTAGCAGTATCACCAACAATGAATTCACCTTTATCCGGTGTTTCCTCAGCCATGATCATTCTAAAAATGGTAGTCTTCCCTGCGCCATTTGGTCCTATTACTCCGACTATTCCCGCCTGCGGTAGTGTAAAATTCAAGTCCTCGTAGAGTAATTTATCTTCATAGCCTTTGCTCACACCTTTGGCTTCAATCACATTCGTACCCAAACGTGGACCATTGGGAATATAGATTTCCAACTTCTCATCGAGCTGTTTTTGGTCTTGGCTCATGAGTTTATCATAATTCTTTAAACGTGCCTTTTGTTTGGCCTGTCGGCCTTTAGCTCCTTGGCGTACCCATTCCAACTCTCGCTCCAACGTTTTTTGACGTTTTGAAGCTGTTTTACTTTCCTGAGCCAATCGCTTGGACTTTTGGTCTAACCAACTGGAATAATTCCCTTTCCATGGAATTCCTTCCCCACGATCTAATTCCAAAATCCATCCAGCGACATTATCCAAGAAGTATCGGTCATGGGTTACGGCTATAACAGTACCCTTATATTGTGCTAAATGATGCTCTAACCAATGTACCGATTCTGCATCCAAATGGTTTGTTGGCTCATCCAACAGTAAAATTTCAGGTTCTTGCAATAAAAGCCTACATAGGGCAACCCTTCTTCTTTCCCCACCAGAAAGTACTGCGATTTTCTTATCGGGCTCCGGCGTGCGAAGGGCATCCATTGCTATTTCTAATTTTGTATCAAGTTCCCAGGCATTAGAGGCATCAATTTGATATTGCAGGGTCGCTTGCTTATCCATAAGTTTCTGCATTTTATCTGCATCCTCATAAACCTCTGGTAAGCCGAACATATCGTTAATCTTGTTGTACGCATCAAGGATGGCAACAGTTTCCGCAACCCCTTCCTTAACAACTTCCAAAACGGTCTTGTCTTCATCCAGTTTGGGTTCCTGTTCCAAATAACCAACATTGTAGCCTGGTGAAAAAACAACATCACCCTGGTAATTCTTGTCCTCCCCGGCAATTATTCGTAACAAGGTGGATTTACCTGAACCGTTAAGCCCTAAAATTCCAATTTTAGCTCCATAAAAAAAACTGAGATAAATGTTCTTTAGGACTGGAGTATTCGCATTCTTATAGGTATTTGTAACTCCAGACATGGAGAAAATGACTTTCTTATCGTCAGACATAATATTAAAAAGATTTAATTAAAAAGAAGTGAACCTAGTTTAAACCCTGCCTTTTAAAGCATTGAAAACCCAGGCAATAGCAAAAAAACCGATGCCAACAGAGGCAAAACCCCATCCTGCAACCTCATCATATCTAAAGGCACCCAGAGCAATTAAACCCAGTCCTACTATTATCATAATAAAAGTGGCCCAAGCCAATACGGTATTCTTATTCATTCCCATTTTTTTGTTGGTTTGGTTTTTGGTAATCTCAAATATCGGGATTTTTGAATGAAATCCTTGTAAAGGCCTTAAACTTTATTGTTCAAAAGGAAAGGTGATCCCATTTTGAGTACGCACTGTATAGAGTAATTGGGCCAAATCTAAACTGTTTTGATGGCTCCACAAGTCACTTTGCAATTTACCCAACCTTATGCAAGCATGAACCTCATCAATTTCATGTGTGTACCCCTTACCCTTTGCAGGTAGATCAAAATACTCAATTTCATTGTCTTTCTCTACCGAATATCCTTGGGCTTCATGCCATCTTCCAGGAAGATAAATTGACCCTTTACTTCCTGATATCTCAGCTTTCATCTCAGAATTTGATGTGAATCCACTGTAAAGAACGGCTTGAGCAGTTGCATAGTCGAATATCATGGAAGTCTGTATCTCTGTCCCAGTTTTATGAAACTTGGAAGACGACCATATTTTTTCTGGCTTACCCAATAATAAGTATGACAGAAAAATAGGATAAATACCAATATCAAGTAAGGATCCACCAGCAAGATTTGGATTGAGCACCCTTCCTTCTTCCGGTCTATCCAATGCATAAAAGGCAAAATCGGCATGTAAATAACGAATATCACCAATGGCACCTTCCTCAATTAACCTTTTGGCCTTTACAATCGCCGGATTAAATCTGGACCAGAGCGCTTCCATCAAAAAGACTTTATTGCTTTTAGCCGCTATAATCATTTCTTCTACCTCTACCACATTGATTCCCATGGGTTTTTCACAAAGCACATGTTTACCATGATTCATTGCCTGTATACTCAATTCCTTATGAAAAGTATGTGGGGTGGCTATATAAACGACATCGACTTCATTACATTTAAACAATTCATCATAACTGCCAAAAGCGTATTTGGCTTTATACTGGTTTCCAAACTCCTTCGCCTTATCAATATTCCTCGAAGCAACAGCAAGTAGCTCCCCATCGCCAACAATATCCAGGTCCGTTGCAAACTTATGTGCAATTCCACCCAATCCAATAATTCCCCATCTAACTTTTTGTAACATATTCATTTTGGATTATTCCCAAAAGTAATGAAATTTACTCCTTATCTTTAACCTTGATTTAAGAAACCAGAAAGTATATGGACATCAAGTTCAATAAAAACGAAGATCAGAACAAACTGCATTTATCCCAACTAAGAAAGAGACTGGCAAAAGTTAAATTAGGTGGCGGCAAATCACGAATTGAAAAACAGCATGCCCAAGGTAAAATGACCGCCCGTGAGCGAATTGCCTTTTTATTGGATTCCGATGAAAAGAGCATTGAAATCGGTGCTTTAGTGGGTGAAGGAATGTATGAGGAGCACGGAGGCTGCCCATCAGGTGGAGTAGTGATAAAAATAGGGCATATAAAGGGCAAACAGTGTATTGTTGTCGCCAATGATGCCACAGTAAAGGCTGGAGCTTGGTTTCCCATAACAGCAAAAAAAAACCTACGTGCCCAAGAAATAGCTATAGAAAATAGATTACCTATAATTTATCTCGTTGATAGTGCAGGGGTTTTTCTACCCATGCAAGATGAAATATTTCCCGACAAAGAGCATTTTGGACGCATTTTTAGAAATAACGCCATTATGAGCAGTATGGGAATAACCCAGATTGCGGCGGTCATGGGAAGTTGCGTCGCTGGGGGGGCTTATCTCCCCATAATGAGTGACGAGGCGCTTATTGTAGATAAGACGGGTAGTATCTTTTTGGCAGGCAGTTACTTGGTAAAAGCGGCCATTGGCGAAGTGGTCGATAATGAAACTTTAGGCGGTGCCACAACCCATAGTGAAATTAGCGGTGTTACCGATTACAAAGCTAAAGATGATAAAGACGCTTTGAATAAAATCAAGAATATCGTTGATAAAATGGGTGATTTTGACAAAGCAGGTTTCAATCGCAGCAAACCTCAAAAACCAAAAGAGGAGGTGGCGGAAATCTACGGATTACTTCCAGCTTCCCGGACCGAACAATATGATATGCGGGAAATCATAAATCGATTAGTTGATAATTCGGAATTTGAAGAATACAAAAAAGGTTATGGTAAAACCATCCTCACCGGTTATGCCCGCATAGATGGGTGGGCTGTGGGTATTGTAGCCAATCAGCGTAAAGTGGTGAAAACTACAAAAGGCGAAATGCAATTTGGTGGTGTAATCTATTCCGACTCGGCCGATAAAGCAACGAGGTTCATTGCGAATTGCAACCAAAAGAAGATTCCCTTGGTTTTTTTGCAGGATGTTACCGGATTCATGGTTGGTAGTAAAAGTGAGCAAGGTGGAATCATAAAGGATGGTGCTAAAATGGTAAATGCGGTTAGTAACTCCGTGGTACCTAAATTCACAGTAGTAATCGGGAATAGTTATGGCGCAGGCAATTATGCCATGTGCGGAAAAGCCTATGATCCAAGACTGATCGTAGCGTGGCCAAGTGCAGAACTTGCTGTCATGAGTGGTAATTCAGCAGCCAAGGTTTTATTACAAATTGAAAAGGCATCCTTGAAAAAGAAAGGTGAAACGATCACCAAAGTCAAGGAAGAGGAACTCTTTAATAAAATAAAGCAACGCTACGACAATCAGGTTTCTCCCTATTACGCCGCAGCACGTTTATGGACAGATGCCATCATAGATCCTTTGGATACCCGAAAATGGATTTCAATGGGTATTGAAGCTGCAAACCACGCCCCAATTGAAAAACCTTTTAATATGGGGGTATTGCAGGTTTAATATTTTCATTCAACAACAAATCATAATAGCTATCTAAGTATTTATTGTAAGAACTAATTATGCGGATTAAAAC
>JBATIW010000033.1:0-13569 GCA_049668005.1 Maribacter sp. | reverse complement strand
CTTTTAATCTATCCTCAAATGCATCGGCCATTGCGACTAATTCAACATTCTCATCAGCTTTCAAAGCCTGAACAGCAGCGCCGGTTCCACGACCACCACAGCCAACAAGTGCAATCTTTAATTTTTTATCGTTGAAAACATTTACCATTGCATCCATTTGAAAAGTTGGTAACACCATTGCCGCTCCAGAGAGTAGCGCCGTGTTTTTCACAAAAGTTCTTCTTGAATTTTCACTTGCAAGAATCTTGTTCTTGTCTTTACTTGCATTTTTCATACTATAGATTTGATTAAACGGTATATTAATTTTAAAAAGTACCTGTGAATTTAGTCATAAAATGCCAAAAAGTGAGCATGTTAGCGCCGTTTTTTGTTTCATTTTCATACAAATACGGAATATTGTTATCGCTTCTTTTTCGTGTAAATGAAGGGCACCTTCAATTGGTACATGATGTCATTAGATTTTTCATCGTCCAAAACATCGAGACCATAGACAATATCATAAGGATTATGATAGACAAAAGTTCCGAAAATACGATCCCAAATTGAAAAGATATTACCATAATTAGTGTCTGTCCAGGGAATCTTGTAATGATGATGGAACTTATGTGTATTCGGCGAAATGAAAACCAAACTTATCGCCTTATCCAAAGCTAATGGTAATTTCATATTGGCATGGGAAAAATAAGTGAAGAGAATTGTCAAAATGCGATACAATACATAATAAGCCAATGGCAATCCGGCAATAATAATAGCCAGTAATGCAAATGTTTCCCGCATCATAAAATCTATAGGGTGATGCCTTGTTCCAGAGGTTACATCCACGTTGGTATCACTATGGTGAACCATGTGAAATCGCCACATGAACCTTACTTTATGCAACATAAAATGAACGACGTACTGACCTAGGAAATCCAATATCATAATGGCCAATATCAATTCAACCCATACCGGTAACACAACCATATTCAATAGCCCAAATTTGCTTTCATCCAGCCAATTGAATATACCCACAGTGGCCAGGCCAAAAAGAACATTGATAATAATAGTTGTGGCCAACAAAATAAGGTTGGGCTTCGCATGCTCCCATTTTTTATAATCGAATTTTCGCAAGGGATAAGCACCCTCAAGGACCCAGAAGATGGTCATCATGCCAACAATCCAAATCAGTTTTTGAAGACTTGTCAGGTTAGTAAAAAAGGCAATGAATGTATCCATATTAAAAAACAGGGGTTTGTTAGCTAAGCATTGGCTTTTGGTTTTTCCCGCATCAATATACTTTAAAATTTACTATTGTATTTGATGATGGTTCCCAAAATGATAAAGAAGCTCTAGTCAGGTACAAAAATAGGGGATTAATCAAAAATTGATGAATCCCCTATTTCAATGTATTGAAACTTGACTATCCTTTAAGGAATTCCAAGACCTCTTTACTTACTTTTTCACCTGTAAAACCGAATTTATCATCAAGAACCTTTGCTGGTGCCGAATATCCAAAATGTTCAAGACCAAAAACTTTTCCATTCGAACCCACCAATAACTCCAAATTTATAGGCAATCCCGCAGTTAGTCCGAAAATCGGCTTATCAGCAGGGATTATACTTGTTTGATAGCTTTTTGATTGCTGTCTAAAAATGCCTTCAGAAGGTATTGAAGCAATACTGATCTTTAATCCTTCTTTCTCTTCTAAAATGGTCGCAGCTTCCAGTAAGGTTGAAACCTCTGAACCATTGGCTACCAATACCACATCTGGATCAACAGTTTCTTTTACCAGATAACCTCCTTTTTCAGCGTTTAAAGCCGAAGCATATCTTGTGCCCGATTGCGCAGGTACATCCTTGACCCCTTGTCTGGAAAGAATCAATCCTGTTGGAGTTTTTGAATTTTCCATGGCCATCTTCCACGCTACGCTGGTTTCCGTTGAATCTGCAGGGCGTAATGCCACAAAACTTTGATCCCCACTGTGGTTCTTCAATTTTTCCAACAAACGAATTTGGGCTTCTTGCTCAACCGGTTGATGTGTTGGCCCGTCTTCCCCTACCCTGAAGGCATCATGGGTCCAAACAAACTTCACGGGCAGTTCTTGAATACAGCTTAATCTAATTGCTGGTTTCATATAATCTGAAAAAACAAAGAATGTTGCCACTACGGGTATTACACCACCATGCAAAGCAATACCGTTTGCCATGGAAGCCATGGTCAATTCTGCAACGCCTGCTTGTAAAAATCCGCCAGAAAAATCCCCTTTTCTTAAGGCCGATGATTTTTTCAAGAATCCATCAGTCTTATCACTGTTGGATAAATCCGCCGAGGAAACTATCATATTTTCAACATGTTCGGCCAAATAACCCAACACATTGGAGGAAGCTACTCTGGTCGCCAAACCTTCTTTATGTACAACAGTTTCAAAATTCAATTCCGGTAATTTACCAGAAAGAAAACGATCCAATTTAGTTGCAAGGCCTTCATTTGCCTTTCTCCAGGCATTGATTTCGATCTTTTTGACTGATGCATCAGCCTCTTTTTTGGCCAGGACACCTTTGTAAAACTCTTTTACTTCAGGGTAAATTTCAAAGGGATTGTTAGGATCAGTACCTAAATTTATCAACGTATTTTCATAATCTGCTCCCGTATTGCCGATGGGTTGTCCGTGTAACTCACAATGCCCTTCGAACATACTTCCATCAGCGGTTACACAACCTTTACCCATTATGGTTTTACCGATAATCAAAGTAGGTCGCTCCGTTTCTGCATTTGCCTCGGTCAAGGCCTTTCTAATCTCATCGTGGTTGTGACCATCAATATTGATTACGTTCCAACCCCAGGATTTATATTTCATGCCAGTATCCTCCGTTGTAACTTCTTCGGTCATGGTAGAAAGTTGCACGTCGTTTGAATCAAAGAACATTATAAAATTATTCAATCCCAAATGACCTGCGATTCGACCTGCCCCTTGCGAAATCTCTTCTTGGATTCCTCCGTCAGATATAAATCCGTAAATCTTATGGTTCATCCATTTCCCAAAACGAGCTTGCAGGAACTTTGCCGCAATAGCAGCACCAATACCCATGGTATGACCTTGGCCCAAAGGCCCTGAAGTATTTTCAATGCCTCTTGCCACATCCACCTCAGGATGACCAGGTGTAATAGAACCCCATTGTCTGAAATTTGCTACATCTTCCTTTTCATAATTACCCAACAAATAGTATTGCGCATACATCAAGGTAGATAAGTGGCCAGCATCCATGAAAAAACGATCCCTGAAGGGCCACGTCATATCATTAGGGTCATAATTGAAGAACTCAGAATAAAGAATATGCATAAAATCCGCTCCTCCCATTGGACCTCCTGGGTGGCCTGACTTTGCTTTTTCAACCATTGCTACTGCCAAAGCCCTGATATTATCAGCCGATTGCAAATTAATTTCTTTGTTCATTTGATTTTGGTTGTTTGGATTTTTATCGAGGTACTGTAAATGCATATCCTATTCCTTAAAAAATTTGGGTCAAATCTACCGTTTTTTATCATTTATTTTTTGGATACTTATTAAAAACTATTGACAATGAAATCCCTGGTATGGATCATTTTATAAATGCACATTGAAAAGACTTGGATTCATAATGGTTTTTCATCATTGGATGGGGTCAAAGTCATTATAAACCGTTTTTGTAATTTAGGTTGGAATAAATAAATTTAAAAATGAAAAAGTATTGTTTAGCGCTTGATTTGAAAAATGATGCTGAATTAATTGCTGCATACGAAGAGTATCACCGAAATGTATGGCCCGAGGTTTTACAAAGCCTTAGTGATTCAGGAATTCAAAATATGGAAATCTATCGCATTTCAAACAGATTATTTATGATTATTGAAGTAAATGACAGTTTCTCCTTTGAGGATAAAGCCAAATTGGATGCCAACAACACTAAGGTTCAAGACTGGGAAGTACTGATGTGGAATTACCAGCAGGCTTTACCAATTGCCAAGCCTGGAGAAAAATGGTTGCCAATGGACAAAATCTTCGAATTTCCCGTGCAATAAGTAATTATTACAATTATTTCATAGGATGCACCTTTAACAGCTCCTCTGCAGAATAAAAACTTTCTTTGTCTTTTATCTGCTCACGGATAATTTTTACGGTTTCTGCTGAAATTACAGAAGCCTTATTTCCAAACGAATTCCTGACATAAGTTAAAACAGATGCGATTTCATCATCTTTGAGCATACCCCCAAAAGGTGTCATAGGCACTTGACCAGGGTACTTCTTGCCCAATACCTCTATTGGCCCTATCATCCCTTTTAATGTAAGTTTAATTAAACGTTCTTCATTTCCAGTGACCCATGAAGCATTTGCAAGAGGTGGGAATTGTGAAGCGCTAAGTCCTTTTCCATCGGGTTGATGACACGTTATGCAAAATCCTTCCCTCTTATAAATCTTCTCCCCTTTTACAAATAGTTCTTTTGCCGCTCCTTCCAAATGGGTCTTTGTTTCCCCTTCAATGGCCTCTCCCACATTGTGGCCATTAATATGCGCCAAGACGGCCTCATATGGTTTAATCATCCAATTGTCCAAAGGTAGTTTACCTGCTGCCTCTATGATTGGGAGTCCGACTTCCTTTTCTAACCATGAGGCCGCGACAAATGCTTCCAATCGCACTCTTGGATTCTCGTCCTTGACAGCTGCCATTAATAATTCGGACTGATTTGGAACCTGATGTCCAGAGTAGCGCAATACTTTTACGGCCGCCGCCCTTGCCCTATAATTTTTAGCTGTTAAAAGTTGTTGTAAGATATCTTTATCAATGGCGTTTAATCCCCAACTTACCCATAAAGCTTCTAGTACATGGTGTTCGTACCTTGGTTCATTTTTGTCTAATCTATCTACCCAATTCCTCAGCTTGGCCAGTACCTCTACTGAATTGCGCCCTCGTAATTCCCTTTTAGTACGGTACCGCGATCTGTATTCGTAGAGCTTTAAATTATCCAATAGTTCCTCAATAGTAGCATCGGCTATTTTCGCAGGTTTAACCAATGGTTTAGAAGGATAAGTAATTCGATATATTCTACCATGCACATGGTCGCGTAATGGGTCTCGGGCATTGTGCTGCATATGGCCCACCAACACATTATGCCAATCAACCAAATACAAGGACCCATCAGGAGCAAACTCCATATCGACCGGACGGAACTTGGTATCTGAGGAAGTTACCAAATCCTGGTTATGTCTACTAATATAACCCGCCGATTCAGAATCATCGACCATGGTATGTTGTTTGGTTCCTAGGAATCCTATGGTATTATTGATAATGATATCACCTTGAACGTCTTCTGGAAAATGACTACTGGAAATAAACTCAAGCCCTGATGTTGGACGCACACGATGTTCTTCTTGCACTAAATTTCTAGGTTTTGGAGAGGCTTGCCCATAGCGAGGTTTTATGGTTCCAGGCATCATCCAGGTCATATCCGGTCCGGAGGTATCTAGAAAGAAATTTTGACCCCATTCATCAAAGGCAATACCCCAAGGATTAGGAATTGGCAATTGTGCAGTTCGTTCCAAGTGGTGCCGTTGTGGGTTATAGCGGTAGAACCCTCCGTTGGTTGCACGAACAGGTCCATAGGCAGTTTCAATGTTAGTATGCAGGAATACACCTTCTCCCATATAAATGGCTCCTGACGGATCTGCAGTAAAAGCCCCTGCTGTATGATGTGTATCATGATCGTCAAATCCACTAAGTATTATCTCTTTTGTATCTGCTTTGTCATCACCATCAGTATCCTTAAAAAGGACCAAATTAGTTCCTTGTGACACATAAACACCTTCAGGCGCAAATTCAAAGCCAATAGTAAGGTGCAGGTCATCTACAAAAGTGGTTTGCTTATCGGCCTTACCATCATTATCGGTGTCCTCTAAAATAATCAACTTGTCGTTGGGTTTACTATCACCAGGTCTATAGTGTGGATATGTAGGCATTACCCCCACCCAAAGCCTTCCTTTATTGTCAAATGACAACTGCACGGGATTGGCCAAGTCTGGAAACTCTTTTTCCGAGGCAAACAATTCCAATTTATAGCCTTCGGCTACTTTTATTCGCTCTAAAGCCTCTTGCCCATATAAATACCCTTCACTAGCATCACCTTGCCCTTTATTATAATTTGTCTTCACCTCTGGGAGTTCCCTTGTTTCAGCGTCGGCTGCTGTTAAATCCATTATTTTGCCCCTAGTTGCATGCCATATCGCTCGATCACGTATATCTGTCATCTGTCGAATTTTTTCTATTTCAAAGGGATAGTTGTCGGGACCAAAAGGATCATAACGTCTTCCATAGGCGTGCACCCCATTTGGAATCTTGAAATCATTGTGCCAAAACCAATTCTTCTCCATGACTGCCTCATGGACCAGCTTTCTATTCACACTTGCCTTTCCTTTCGCTTCACTGAATATGGAAACGGCTAAAAGCTTGGCGAACTTTTGGTATCCAAAGTCATTTAATTGGAAGCCATCCGCGGTCAAGTCCTCTGATTCAGAGGTAAACCACTTCTTGGTTGCATTGAAGGCATCAACAAACAAAATACTATCCTTGGCAGCAACTTCTTTTATTGCTTGTGTATATAGTGCCAAATTCTTGTTTTCCTCTTTCCCATCGGGCAAATCCATTTTTGCGGAAAGATCTTCGAAAGCTATTGGGGAAACCAATACCAATTTCGGAGCACTTGAAACATTGTATTTTTGATTCTTTGTATGTTGGATAAAGGCTTGAAGCTCGGCCTTAAAATTTTCCAAGCCTTCCTCCCCCCCAAAAGATTCATTGTACCCAAAAAAAGCAATAATCACATCAGCTTTTAGTTGGGAAAGCCATTCGTCTTCCGTTGGGAAATGCCCTATGCTCCCAGATTTATTAGCGAATTCTGTTTGAAATTTTTCAGCTCCAGGAAAGGCCCATGGAGAATTGCGTGAAGAATGTGGTCGAAAGCCTGGAGTATTTCCGCCATCGGCCATATTACGAATTAACAAGGTACTATCGGGATAACGCAGGTGCATCTCTGTCTCAAAATGTCCAAAAGCCATCATTCTTGAACCTAGGTTATTCCCAATAAGAACAATATGTGAATCTTTCCTTATTTCAAGTAAATTACCCTTGTCCTTGCATCCCATCACAAAAAGAGAAAAGACAATTATCAATATTATGAAATACCCATTCTTACTCATTGACATAGCACTCTAGTTTTTGATTAATAATGGATTATAGGCTTACATGTATCCCTTGTTCAACAGATTTTTCACAAGCTTCTATAATACGTTGACAAGTAATTGCATCTTCAATGGATGATAGTGGTTCCTCACCTTTCCCCAACACATTATTTATAAAATGGGTAGCTGTGTTTTTGATAGATTCTGGATAACATTGATACGTCTGTGAATGAGCCCCGTTCCTATCATTGATAACAAAATCCCTATAACTATAGCGTGTACTGCCTTTTGTGCCAATAACTTTTATAATACATGACCAAGGATCACCAGCGTGGTCATCATTGGCAAAACTTGCACATAAATGGCTGAGGGTGCCATTCTCCATTTGGACATTGGCCATAGCCACATTTTCCTGTGGCGCCAAGGTATCTTCCACCGTGTTTTTAAAACAAGAAACCGTCTTGGGTTTGCCAGCTAAATAAAGCATTGTATACGAGTGATGAGTCAGAATCTGACGGATAACTCCTGGGTATCTTGCCCTAATTTCGTCTGAGTGATGAATATTGTACATCATATAAAACTGGGTGATATGACCTAGCTTTCCATTGTATATCATAGACTTGGTTCGTTCAATACCTGGTTCGTATATGTAATTATGGACAGGCATACAATGTACTCCAGCTTTACTAATTGCTAACTGCATTTGTTGCAGTTCATCTATGTTTGAGGCCGCAGGTTTTTCTACCAATATATGTTTCCCAGCTTGGGCGGCTTTGATAGTGTACTCACAATGTGTTTCCATATTGGTGAGAACAAAAACAGCATCAATTCTTGTATCGCTCAACAATTCGTCAACTGAGGTGTAGTTTTCACATCCAAATTGATTGGCTTTAATTCCACCCTTTTCGAAAGTTCTGTTCCAAAGTCCTACTAATTCGGCGTTATCCATGCCACTAATAGCTTCCGCGTGCAAGTTGGCAATATCCCCAGCACCTATAAATCCTATACCAATTTTTTTCATGAACTTGCTTTTGAATATTCTAGAATTCCTTTTTTGGCCATATTTTGAAATTCTATCAAGGATTTACGTACTCCATCAGAAATTTTCGTCAATGGTAAGTCTTTAAATGACTTCATTATTTTTTGGTGTTCTAAGTCATGTACAAATAGGTTGGGTGGTGCATCCTCTAAAATAGATGATTGCGAATAATCACCCATTCCCAATTCATTTGCCTCTACATCCGCAATTTTCAAGAACTCATTAATCGCAATTGTTTCTCCCTTTATATTGAAAGCTCCAAAACCTTCATAAGGTTGTAAAGTACATGCAGCGAATTGAGCCCCAACGTCCTCTACAAAATGATAATTTTCACGTCCTTGATATGGCATTTCAAAAGGAATTAATTTCTCAGAAACCGAGCCCATTGCAATGGCTTTTAATGCATTTGTTGGTGCTGAAGTCATACCCTTGTCCCTGCCCTTACCATAAGTTGTATTTAGCCTTAAACAAACCGTTGGAATTTTGGTCTTGTCATAAAACAAGCGGGCCAAATGCTCTCCGGCCAATTTCCAAATTCCATAATGATTGGGTGGCGCCAACGGAACATCTTCACTTATAGTCCTTTGTCGATACATTGACCGCATTCCATAAACTGCAGCTGAGCTTGCAAATACAAGTTTTTCAAGAAGAGGCAACTTTTCAGCTACATCGAATAACGCCATGGTACCTCCGGTATTTATTTCCATTCCCCCAATATGGTCCCTAGAACAATCTGGACTCTGGTACGCCCCTAAATGAATAATATGCGTGGGATTTACTTTTAATACAACCTCTTCAATCGCCTTATAATCAGATACGTCCAGAGTTACAAATTGTAACTTTGGATCAAGATTCGCACCTAACCATAATTTTAAGGAATCTGCATTATTAGATCGGGTTGCTATTACGATTTTCCGAACTACTTTGGATTGTAATAGTTTGTAAATAGTTACCGATCCTATACAACCGGTTCCTCCAGTAATAAATATTGTATGCATATTTTTTTTCCTATAGGAAAATAATTTTTAGTTCATTTTAACAACTGCCTTCATATTATTGGCTTTTATAGAATCTTCAAAAGCTTGGGTAATATCTTCAAAATCATATATATCTGTATAATGCTCGGACGGGAATACCCCCGTAACCATTAGCTTTTGAGCTACCATATAATCTTCTCTACAAGACCCCATTGATCCTCTCATATTCAATGAAGTACGGGTTAAATGGGTAGCATTGATCTCAACTTCCTTGCCGTAGGTCGCAATCACACAGATATCTCCCTCGGGCCGTACTAGCGAAATAGCTTCAGTTAAAACCTGGGGAACTCCAGAACATTCTATGAGCAAATCTACTTGTCCGTTAGTGCCAAATGGAATTCCATTAGCGTCAAAAATTCCAGCATCCAATTGATTTTTAAGGGTGTTGTCGGGTGAGACTTCCAAGGTAATAAAGCCTCTTTCAGCGGCCCGCTTCAATCTAATATCACGATCATGGGCAATTCCCGTAACTAAAACCCTTGCTCCGGCTGCCTTTGCCAATTCCGCCGACATCAAACCAATAATCCCACAACCTGTGATTACAATATCTTGACCTGGTTTTATATTACATTTATTGTGCAGGGCATTGACCACAACGGACAATGGTTCTACCAAGGCTCCTTGTTCCGGTGAAAGACCCTGCATTAAATGAACAACCCTATCAGTCTCTAGCACAACCTGTTGACCAAATCCTCCATTTCTATGAAAACCAATAATCTGTTTTGATGGGCATAAATTCCATTTTGCAACACTACAAGCGGGACATTCCTCATCCTGACATCCCAACATGGCCAAAGGGGTAAACTTGTCGCCAACTTTAAGATCCCCTTGGTCCCCTGGACCCAATTCCAATATCTCAGCACTGAACTCATGGCCTATGACTCTAGGACGTTCTACCCAATCAAAATTCGCTTTCCCCAAAGAGGCACTATTGTCTGACCCACAGATACCTGTGTACAAAGTCTTTGCTAAAATTTCACCCTCTTTTAAAGAAGGGATTTCCATCGCTATAACAGCCGTGTTTTTTGTTACAGGAACATCCGAATTAGGATATATTTTTTCGCTTCCATGCAAACAAAATCCCTTAATTGATTCACTCATTTATTCTTAAATTGTATTTTTTCAAATTGCTACCAGTCTACTCCGGTGTCTTTCCAGCTTTTCGATTTAGCCGATTCCAATACTGCTTCACAGACCTTTTGGGTTTCCTGTGCATCTTTGAACGTTGGTGAGCAAGGCTCTCCATTTTCCAGACTTTTGAAAAAATCAGCGATTTGATGCACAAAACTATGCTCATAACCTATTGACAGCCCAGGAACCCACCATTTATCCATATAGGGTTGGTCCCCATCGGTCACATGAATAGAACGCCATCCCCGCGCTATAGATTCATCTCTATGATCAAAATATTCCAATCGATTCAAATCATGTAAATCCCATTTTATAGAGGCATGTTCTCCATTAATCTCAAAAGTATAAAGTGCCTTATGACCTCTTGCATATCGAGTAGACTCAAAAACACCCAAAGAACCGTTATCAAAATGACAGTGAAAGATACAGGCATCATCAATTTCAACTTTTTGAATTTTTCCTGTTCCAGTATGTACCCGTTCTTTTATAAAAGTTTCGGTAACAGCTGAGACATCCTTGATCCCTCCATTCAACCACATTGCAGTGTCTATACAATGTGCAAGAAGATCTCCTGTTACTCCAGACCCCGCAGCAGCATTGTCCAACCTCCATAGCCCCTCACCTCCTTGGGGCAATTCAGGGCTAATTGTCCAATCTTGTAAAAAATTGGCGCGATAATGGAATATTTTACCCAATTTTCCAGCATCAATTAATTGCTTTGCCAAAGTAACAGCAGGAATACGACGGTAATTGTAATACACTGTATTCGCAACTCCTGCCTTTTCAATTGCATCAACCATAGGTTGTGCCTCAGTCACCGTTCTTGCCAATGGCTTTTCGCAAAGCACCATTTTACCTGCCTTAGCTGCAGCAATAGCAATTTCTGCATGCATATTATTTGGAGTGCAAATATCAATCGCATCTATATCGTCTCTGGCAACCACAGCTTTCCAATCGGTTTCGTAGGAATCAAAGCCCCATTGGTCTGCAAAGGCCTTTACACGATCTTCATTACGGGCACAGACTGTCTTTAATACCGGGCGATACTTTAAATCTGGGAAAAAGTCCCCTACCCTCTTATAGGCATTGGTATGGGTTCTTCCCATAAAGCCATAGCCAATCAATCCTATCCTTATTTCTTTTTTATCACCCATTAACTAAAATCTATTTGTTAAATTAAAGTGGTTTTATTCAAACCACCCATGTAATTCACGAACTTGTAACATGGCACTTAAAATATCATTCCACGTATTAGGTTGCATCATAACATCATTGGGAAACATACAGCCATCCCAACATATATGCCTGATTTTTTTTGTGGGATTCCCGTCTTCACCTCTTAACCAATGGCCTGCATCAACTGGAATATCCAGTTTCCCATTTGGGTCGGAAGCTTGGCAATGTCTACCTGTTTTGTCATGTGAGCCGGCACCAAAAACGGTACCGTCATTTTGTGCAACATGAAAGTCAATCGTCCAAGGGCGTAACGCACTTGTCAGCGTTTTTAATCCTTCAGTCAAGGTGGCTCTATCTTCCCATTTAAAATCTTCAGGTAATATTCTTTCATCAGGTTTATTATATCCCAAAAGATAGAGTAAAGTATGTGCCATATCGGCTTGGAAACCAATATTGGGTCTATTGACTTCTTCCAACGTATTTATCATGGATTTCCAGCCATGCATTCCTCCCCAGCAAATTTCACCTTCGGCAGCCAATGATTCTCCATAATCAGCCGCAATATCACACGCCTCCCTAAATGTCTGTGCAATTAATTTGGTATTACCAACTGGATCAACAGCCCAACTTTCTGGATCTATAGAAGAATCTATTCGAATGATCCCATTTGGTCGAATTCCAATATCGCGCAGTTTTTTACCAATACTACATGATTTTTTGACCTGAGTAAGAAATTGATTTCTTTCTTCTTTTGTTCCCATGGCTGATCCCCCTCCTGTGGGTGTCCAAACTGGTGCCACCAAACTTCCAATCTCGAGGTTTTTGGCCATTGCCTTATCTACCATATGTTTAATGGCATCATCTGTTGCATCAATATCCATGTGGGGGTCAAAAAGAAATAAATCAAATCCGTCGAACTTAACCCCATCAACTTCTGCATTCGCAGTAAGTTCAATCATGGTGTCAATTGAAATAGGAGGTTCTGAATCTGGGCCTTTGCCCACTACACCCGGCCATGAGGCATTGTGCAATTTAGGGTAGTTATTTTTTTGCATTGTGCTTTAAGTATTTTTTGGAAAGTTAGACCATAATAAAAATCTAAAAAACACCCAAAGCAAGAAACTAATATTGAAATAGGGTTTTCTAAACCACCTAATTTAATTAAAATTTTGATTCAATATACAATTATTGAATTCTAACTCAGATTACATTTTTATTGACAGTATAATATTACTTCAGCAATTTTATTATGATATTAGATGAAAAGGCGCTAAATTAATTCACTAATTCCAATATTGGAATTTAATAGCAACCAAACCTAAAACTAATTATCTTATGGAAAATACCACGGTCGCACCTGCGGCAAACGCCAATAGACTTTTCTACGGAAGCTGCTTTGCTTTGATTACCACAGCTTTCTCTTTCAGTTTACGGGCTGGCGTTCTACCGGAATTAGGAGAGGCATTCGACCTTACCGCCAAGCAGTTGGGAGAAATCAATTCTATGTGGTTCTTTGGATTTCCTATAGCCATGATTATCGGTGGGTTGACATATCATACAATTGGTCCTAAAAAAATCATGCAATTCGCCTTTTTTTCACATATATTGGGAATCATACTGACCATATATTCCGGTGGCTATTGGGGCTTGATTCTTTCCACTTTGCTTATAGGATTAGGCAATGGTTGTACAGAAGCGGCCTGCAATCCGATGATTACTGACAGTACAACTGGAAAGAAAATGAATACCTTAATGAATAGATTCCATATGTGGTTTCCCGGAGGACTTGTTCTAGGTAGTTTAATCAGTTATTTTATGATCAAAGCAAATTTGGGATGGCAGGCACAAATATGGATTATATTGGTACCCACTTTGATTTATGCCTTTATATTCTTTGGACAGAAGTTTCCAAAACCTAGAGTTCAAGAAGCCGCAACTTTAAAAGGAAACCTAAAAGCCATGGGGTCGCCAATATTCTTGTTTATTGCGCTATGTATGGC
>JBATIW010000032.1:0-9055 GCA_049668005.1 Maribacter sp. | reverse complement strand
ATCTTATTTAATACCGTGGCAAATCTAATGAAATCCTAATTGCTAAGATTAAAATGTTCTTTGTTTTGGGTATTGGCTTTTTCCAGAGTAAAGGAAAATTCAGATCCAACACCTTCAGCACTTTCAACATAGATTTTTTCGTCATGTGCCTCAATAATATGCTTGACTATGGATAGCCCCAAACCAGAACCACCTTCATCGCGACTGCCGCTCTTATCTACCCTGTAGAAGCGCTCAAATAATCGGGGAATATGTTGTTCGGATATACCTTCCCCATTATCGGTTATACGAACAATTACTTTGTTCTTTATCAAATTTTCGACGCTTACCTCAGTAGTGCCATCTTCTTGACCATATTTAACTGAATTGACTATTAAATTGGTCAAAACCTGCTGAATTTTGTCGCGGTCGGCATGCACATAAATGGGGTCTTTATAATCCATATCAAAAGATAAGGTGATCTTTTTTTTGGAGGATTTCATTTCAAGCAACTCAAAGACATTCTTTAAAAGTTCTATAATATCAAAATCGACCATTTCCACATTCAAATCACCAACTTCAAGTTTAGTGATCATATCTAAATCGCGAACAATATAGATAAGACGTTCCACTCCTTTATTAGCCCTTTGCAGATATTTCTTCCGCACATTTTTATCTTCCATAGCGCCATCAAGTAAGGTCAAAATATATCCTTGAACCGTAAACAATGGAGTCTTTAATTCGTGTGAAATATTTCCAAGGAAGTCCTTTCTATATTCCTCTCTAATCTTAAGCGTATCAATCTCTATTTTTTTGTCGTGGGCAAATTTCTCAATCTCCTCGGTGAGCGTTTTCATATCCGTTGTAATTGGCCCTGAGGTAAGGTTAGAGGATTCCAATAGCGCTACATCGTCATATATCTTTTTTATCCTGCGATAAATAAAATTTTCAATTCTAATCTGTAGTACAATAAACGAAAGTATATAAGCCAAAGAACCAAATAGTCCCATCAACAGCCAGTCTATAGCATCAAAATACCAGAGTAGTCCTAATAAAATAAGTGAGGAGACAAAAGTGATCAAGAGTGCGGACCTTAAAGCAAACCTATAGGATTTTTTTAAGCGAATAGCCATTACAGAACAAACTTATAGCCTACGCCCTTTACCGTTTTAAAGTGATGGTCTCCAATTTTTTCGCGTAGCTTTCGAATATGCACGTCTATGGTTCGCCCTCCTACAACGACCTCATTGCCCCAGACCTTATCAAGAATTACTTCACGTTTAAAAACCTTGTTGGGTTTTGAGGTTAGTAATGACAACAATTCAAATTCCTTTCTAGGGAGGATAATTTCAATACCGTTGTTTTCTATTTTGTATTCTTCTCTGTTAATCACCAAATCCCCCACCTTTAAAATCTCATCTACAGCCTCGACATCATCCTTTAGTCTTCTAAGAAGCGCCTTGACTTTGCTTACCAATACCTTGGGCTTAATGGGTTTTGTAATGTAATCATCAGCACCAGCTTCAAAACCAGCCACTTGCGAATAATCCTCCCCACGCGCTGTGAGAAATGTGATAATCGTATTCTCTAGACCTGGGCTTTTACGAATGATCTCACAAGCTTCAATACCATCCATTTCTGGCATCATCACATCCAAAATAATTAAATGGGGCTGTTTTTTCTTTGCTTTGGCAACGCCCTCTATCCCGTTTTTTGCAGTAAAAACCTGGTATCCTTCAGAGCTAAGATTGTAGCTTACAATCTCCAAAATATCAGGTTCATCATCCACCAACAGTATCTTAATATCCTTCTTTTTCATTTAGAAATCTTATTCTATTCAAGCTTGAAAGTAAATATAATACTATTACAGTAAACCGTTTAAGATTCAATTGAATTAGTAACGTTAACATAACACCCAGAGCATTAAATGTTAACAAACAGTTTATCGCGCATTTGAATCATGTAATTCATCGAAATAATAATTAAATGATAGGAGAGTACTTACAATCCAATACTAAAATTATTATATTTACGGAATGCTTTTTGCAACTACATTTATATGAAGAAACTTTACTTGATCTTCTCTTTCCTTTTTATTACGTTGAGCTATGCACAAGATGCCAAGCCCAATGCAGATATCAATGGTTTTAAATTATACCCAAATCCTGTCACAAATGGCAAGGTCTACATAATAACGGCGGATAAAGCCCCAAAGAAAATTCAGATTTTTGATGTTTTGGGAATCCAAGTTATGACAACCACACTACTAAGGGAAGAATTGAATGTTTCTGAATTGGATGCCGGTGTATATGTGTTACGGGTCTACGAAAAAGATAAAATGGCTACGAGAAAGCTGATTATTAAATAGTAATTTATTATTCACTACAAATAATCCCATAAATTTTTGTCGATGATTTACCAATAATATCGATGAACTGCATAGCAGTGTTTGTTTACCTACATTTAATCGAATTTCACAACATTTTCATTCTGTAAGTATCGCCTTTCAGTATCTTTACTTTTGTTGATCCCAAATCAATACAAATGAAAAAAATCTACTTTATCCTATTTATGGTGTTTTCCGTTACGCTTTCTGCGCAGGAAGCTGTGGATTTTAACAATCCGCGAAAAGAGGAAATTCAAGGATTTAAACTTTATCCCAATCCAGCTTTTAACGATGTGGTCTACATTACAACGGAAAAAAATGCTCGGATGAAGGTTATTGTTTATGACGTTTTTGGTGAAATAGTCCTTACCGAACGTATTTTGAACAAATCCTTGAACATTTCCAAGTTGGTGCCAGGGGTTTATGTTTTGCAAGTGACTGAGGACAGCAATACCATCACCCGTAAGCTCGTTGTAAAATAAACACCACTTTAGATTCGATCATTTTATCATATTACTACCTTTGTGTCGGCAAAGCTAATGATCGATACCTCAAAAATATTTGAAATTTCCACCCAACAAGAATTTGAATCCATTGCATTGGATATCTTTAGATTTCAGATAGATAAGAATCCGATTTATGGCGCTTTTTGTGACTATTTAGGTAGAACCAAGAACAACATAACCTCATTTGAAGAAATCCCTTTTTTACCTATTGCCTTTTTTAAATCGAAGAAAGTAGTTTCCTCAAAAAAATTGGAACAAGCAATTTTCTCAAGTAGTGGTACAACGGGGCATATCACTAGTAAGCATTATGTAACGGATATAGCGCTTTATGAGAAAAGCTATTTAAAAGGTTTTGAATTATTTTATGGTGATGTTTCAGATTACTGCGTTTTGGCAATTTTGCCTTCCTATTTGGAACGCAAGGGATCTTCCTTAATATATATGGTTGATGATTTGATTAAAAAAAGCAATAACAAGGATAGCGGTTTTTATTTGGATGACATTGATGTTCTTGTCGATAAATTAATAAGACTTGATTGCCAAGGAGAAAAGGTATTGCTCATTGGGGTTTCATTTGCCTTGTTGGATTTGGTTGAAAAACACCGATTGAATTTGAATAACACCATTGTAATGGAAACTGGCGGAATGAAAGGCCGCCGAAAAGAACTGATCCGTGAAGCGTTGCACGATATTCTTAAAAAGGGCTTTGGAACAAAATCCATTCATTCCGAATACGGGATGACAGAATTGCTCTCCCAAGCGTATTCCCTAGGAAATGGAATATTCAAATCTCCGCCTTGGATGAAAATATTAATTCGAGATACGGAAGACCCCCTTTCGCTTCAGGAAATTGGAAAAACTGGGGGCGTAAATGTAATTGACCTTGCCAACATAAATTCCTGTTCCTTTATCGCTACACAAGATTTAGGGAAAAAATATAACGATGAGCGTTTCGAAATCCTAGGTCGTTTTGACAATTCGGATATTCGTGGTTGTAATCTTATGGTATTGTAATTACTTGAATATATAAGTTGGATTAATCAACAACGAGTACAAAATAATTCTTCTTACCACGTTGTAGCAAAACGAACTTCTCGTTTATCAGATCCTTTGCGGTAATGATGTAATCTTCTTTGACCTTCTCTTTATTCACAGAAATGGAATTTTGTTTCAATTCCCTACGGGCCTCTCCATTAGAACTTAAGAAACCTGTCTTAGCTGCCAATGCCCCGATCATATCCAACCCCGTATTCAAATCCATCTTTGATATTTTCGCTTGGGGAACTCCATCAAAAACATCTAAAAACGTACTTTCATCAAGTGTTTTCAGGTCTTCCGATGTAGATTTTCCGAATAAAATGTTACTTGCTTTTTTGGCATTATCCAAATCTTCCTGTGAATGTACCATCACGGTAATTTCATCAGCCAATCGCTTTTGCAAAACCCTTATATGTGGTGCTTTCTGATGTTCGGAAATCAATTCCTCGATATTGTCCTTAGTTAAGAAGGTGAATATTTTAATATACTTCGCAGCATCGGTATCTGAAGTGTTCAACCAATATTGATAGAATTTATATGGCGAAGTTCTATGAGGATCCAACCATACATTGCCTCCCTCCGTTTTTCCAAATTTAGTGCCATCGGCTTTGGTAATCAAAGGACAGGTCAATGCATACCCCTTACCTCCGCCAATTCTTCGAATAAGTTCGGTTCCCGTGGTTATATTGCCCCATTGGTCACTACCTCCCATTTGTAGGGTGCAATTATTTTTCTGGTATAGGTGAAGAAAATCGTAGCCCTGTACCAATTGATAGGTGAATTCTGTAAAAGACATGCCCTCTTTGGCTTCAGAAGACAGTCTCTTTTTTACAGAGTCCTTCGCCATCATATAATTTACGGTAATGTGCTTACCTATGTCCCTAATAAAATCTAGAAACGAAAAATTCTTCATCCAATCATAATTATTGACCAAAATCGCAGCATTGTCATCATCACTATCAAAATCCAAGAATCTACTCAATTGGGCTCTTAGGGCTGCTTGATTTAAACGAAGTGTAGCTTCATCCAATAAATTCCGTTCTTCGGATTTACCTGATGGATCTCCAATCATTCCAGTAGCACCCCCTAATAAGGCATATGGCTTATGCCCGGCCAATTGAAAATGGCGCAACATCATTACTCCGACCAAATGCCCAATATGGAGTGAATCCGCTGTTGGATCTATACCAACATAAGCAGACTGCATACCGGTCATTAAATGTTCTGCGGTACCTGGCATAACATCGTGTAACATCCCTCTCCATTTTAATTCTTCAACGAAATTTGTGCGCATTCTGAGTATAATTTGATGATAACCACAAATATAAAAGGAAATACAATGCCTTTACCTATTTGAATTTGGTTTTATTATATCACAAATACTTAAATTTGAGCCATGGTTTTGGTTACAGGTGGTACAGGATTGGTTGGGGCGCATCTTTTATTGTATTTAGTACAGAACGAAACTCCAGTTAGGGCAATCTACAGGCAAGGAAGTAATTTAAAAAGGGTAGAAAAGGTATTTTCTTACTATACCCAAAATGCCCCTGATCTTTTCAATAAAATCGAATGGTTACTCGCGGATATCAACGATATTCCTGCTTTGGAAATCGCATTTAAAAATGTAGCTTATGTTTACCACGCTGCAGCATTGATTTCTTTTGATCCGAACAACTACCGAAAACTTAAAAAGACAAATGCCCTGGGCACAGCCAATATCGTTAACTTATGCCTAGCCAACAACATAAGGAAACTATGCTATGTGAGCACTATAGGGGCCATCGGTAAAAGCGCTAATGGTCTCAAAGCTACGGAGGAAAATGATTGGACTGGACAAGAAGCGAATGTTTATGGCCTTACGAAACACATAGCGGAAATGGAAGTATGGCGCGGATCCCAAGAAGGTTTACCCATAGTAATCATTAATCCTGGGGTTATCATTGGTCCTGGATTTTGGGGTAGCGGTAGTGGAAGGCTTTTTACAACATCTAATAAAGAATATAGTTTTTACCCTCCTGGAGGTACTGGTTTCATAACGGTCGGCGATGTGGTTAAAATGATGACAACACTAATGAATTCAGAAATAACCAATCAACGTTTTATTGCAGTGGCCGAAAATTTATCCTATAAAAACATTTTGACCAGATTATCAGTTGAACTAGGGAAAAAAGCACCTACAAAAGAACTAAAAGTCTGGCAATTGGAATTGGGTCGTATTTTTGATTATTTGAGAACCCTTTTTACAGGAAGCGGTAGGAAAATAACAAAAAAAACTATTTATTCTTTAATGTCTCGCGAAATGTATGATAATCAAAGCATCACTAGCACCTTAAATTTTGATTTTGAAGCTTTGGACGAAGTAATTGCCCACAGTTGTGCGAAATTCAAGGAAGAGAATCCTTAGATTTTATTTTTTTATTCCTTTTTAATTGACCTTTCTTTAAATTTCTTTCTAAATCCAAGCTGTCCTTTATCCTTTTTGCTTCCGACAATTGTTCTTTATCATTGTCAAGCTGCTTTTCAATTTCCACATACATTGCTTCATATTCCTTGGGCAAAGAAGCATAATAGTTGTCACTTATGACGAATTGCAAACTATCTACTCCATATTTGGAAAAAACGAATGTAGTTGGCTCAATCTCATAATCATGTAAAACTGCAACACTTATACTTCTAGCGGAATTTAAAATGGTAATATCCCTAAGGATATTTATCATTTTATCCTTTGGAATTAGATCTTCTGGTTTATCAAGCAGTTTCTCCCCACATGAGGTTAGGAACAATGCCAATAATACTACAAATAGGTTTTTCATGGCTATCTGTTGAAAGTTAACCGTTTCGCATTTCTTTGGGTCGAAAACTTGCCATTTTCATAAGCAAGATGTCCATTTAAGAAAGTATGTGATACTTTTGATTTAAAAGTGTATTCCTCAAATGGCGACCAACCGCATTTGTATGCTATATTCTCCTTTGTAACCTTCCAAGAATCGTTGAGGTTTACAATCGCCAAATCAGCAAAAAACCCTTCTTTTATATAACCCCTATTTTTTATCTGGAATAATTTTGCGGGATTATGGCACATCTTTTCTACTATTTTTTCCAGGGATATGACACCCTCGTGATATTTTTCCAAAATGGCAGGCAATGCATGTTGCACCAAAGGTCCGCCTGAAGGAGCCTGGCTATACCTATTATCTTTTTCTTCCAAAGTATGTGGCGCATGATCCGTTGCAATAACATCAATACGGTCATCGAGCAAAGCTTCCCAGAGCTTGCTTCTGTCCTCGGCTGTTTTTACAGCAGGATTCCATTTTATCAATGTCCCTTTTGTATCATAATCGGTATCAGAAAACCACAGATGGTGAATACATACCTCAGCGGTTATTTTCTTTTGTTCAAGTGGAATATCATTTCGGAACAAAGCTGTTTCAATTCCTGTGGACAAATGGAATACATGAAATCTTGCTCCCGTTTTCTTTGCTAATGCAATAGCTTTAGATGACGAGAGATAACAAGCCTCGGCACTTCTTATCAATGGGTGAAATTTAACTGGAATGTCGTCGCCATACTGTTCTTTGTACTTGGCCAAATTTCTTTTTATGGTCGTCTCATCCTCACAATGTGCTGAAATAACCATTTCCGTATTTTTAAAGATCTCCTCGATAACATCTTCATCATCAACCAACATATTTCCTGTTGAGGATCCCAGAAACAATTTTACACCGGAACAAGCATTTTTATCCAGCCGTTTCAATTCCTCTAAATTATCATTAGTGCCTCCGAACAAAAAAGAGTAGTTGGCGAAAGACGAATCTGCTGCGCGGGAAAATTTCGCTTCCAATTTTTCAATAGTCGTTGTTTGTGGGTTTGTATTCGGCTGCTCCATAAAACTAGTAATTCCCCCAGCTATAGCCGCCCTACTTTCTGAGGCAATATCACCTTTATGGGTTAGCCCAGGCTCTCTAAAATGTACTTGATCGTCAATAAGTCCCGGGAGTACATAATTGCCTTCAACATCAATTACTTTGGCATTGTCTCTACTGATATCCTTATCAATCCTAACAATCAATTCATTGTCAAGCAGAATATCACTCTCAAATATTTTGTTTCCATTGACAACTTTTGCGTTTTTGATCAAGACTTCGCCCATAATCAGAATTTATTTTTTTGGAAAATACTTTTCAATTTCATTTTCATTACCCCGAATATGGCCTCACCAATAATTGAAGAACTCATTTTGGATTTACCCTTGACCCTATCCCGGAAAATAATAGAAATTTCCTCAATCTTATATTTTTTTAGATGCGCCCTGAATTTCATTTCAATTTGAAAAGCATAGCCAACAAACCTTACAGAATCAAGTTCAATATTTTCCAGTACGTGTCTTTTATAACAAACAAAACCAGCAGTGGGGTCATGTACCCTCATCCCAGTAATGATTTTTACATAAAATGATGCTCCGTAAGAAAGTAGTACCCTATACAAGGGCCAATTTACAACATTCACTCCCTTTTTATAACGCGATCCAACAGCTACATCGGCCCCATTTTCACAGGCCTTTTGCAAACGCAAAAGGTCTGAAGGGTTATGTGAAAAATCGGCGTCCATCTCAAAGATGTAGTCATATTTTTTGGCAATTGCCCATTTAAATCCGTGAATATATGCTGTTCCCAATCCTGTTTTTTCTTGGCGTACTTCCAAGAACAATTGATTTGGGAATTCTTTCTGCATTTTAAATACCTGGCCAGCTGTACCGTCTGGTGAATTGTCATCTACAATAAGCACTTGAAAATCCTTCTTCAACTCAAAGACGGCCCTAATAATGGCTTCAACATTTTCAATCTCGTTGTAGGTGGGTATAATGACCAAACTGCCAGGCATAAACTAGATGGAATTTGCACAAAAATAGTGTTTTAATGGCTCTGTAAGTATTTGATTTTGCTATTTATCATTTTTTTAAACCTTTCTATAAGGGGCAGAATTTGTAATTTTGCGCCCAATCAACATTCAACAATGTCATTGAAGTTACCAAGGCTGTTTTTATATCTATTAGGATCTTTATTGGTCCTTAACCTTTTACAGGCCCATTTTACAGAACTCATTTTTGACTAAGCCTATTATTGGCACTTCGCCAAAAATATGGCAT
>JBATIW010000031.1:0-4776 GCA_049668005.1 Maribacter sp. | reverse complement strand
CACCCACCTGCAGTGCATTCATTGCGTCAATTTGACCTTTTTCAACAAACTGATCATACAAATCCTGTATTTCTTGGTTTTCAAATTCACCATAAGGAAGAATTGTATAATCCTCATTGTATTGATCTAATAATTTGGCAACCGCATTCATATGGGATTGTTCGCTCAACTTTATATTCGAAAATTGGTTTATTCCGTACAAATCATCTAAATATTCATAGGTATCACGGGCCAATTTTTCTTCTTCCAACATAAAAAGTATCGCCTTAGTATCTTCAATTGATAAATTGGAAAGTATCAATTTATCAATTGAAGTATTGGCTTCATCATCAGTACAAGTCAAATTTGCGGATATTGTTAGTAGGATCAGAGCAAAAACACCCATTTTAAATTCTTTTGATAATTCCATAGCTTCTTTTTTAAATGTCTTTACAAGTTCTAAAAAGCGTTTATGCCCAACAGCTACTTTTGTTACACAAAAAAGCACCTGCAAAACTGCAGGTGCCTTTTTCAACAACCAAACAAATCAATGAAATATGAACGTCATTGATCAACATTTCGGGGTTCCCCCGTGGCCACCAGCAACAGTGACCAAAACTTTTACTTACTGTAAAGTTGAGGCTTAAATTTAAAGTATACTGCAACTTTTGTTACACAACAAAAGCACCATAATTGGCATTCATTGGAATTTTACCTTTAAACTTTATATGCTACTATCAGACTGATTTTGAATGGACACCCATCAATGATCCCGGTAGAAACCTATCGGCTTTTGTGCAATACAAATTCTAAAAAAAAACAGCGGGAGCTTTTGTTCCCGCTGTTAAAAATATGTGTTATTTGGTAACTATATTACTTTTTGGCAAATGTATAACTAACACCTACCTGAATCATATCAGTGGTCATATCATAAGAAACTTCACTACCCGGAATGGCGCCATAAGGAGGGAAATTTTGTATAAACATAGGGTTCAACAATTGTCCGGTTGTGGCATCGCCACTAGCACCGTGATGGTAAACCGCGTCCAAGGAAAAATTGTCACTTAGTTCATAGCTAAAGCCAAACTGGAAGGCATTTTTAATAATTGCCGTAGCGGGAATATTGAAAAAGGCAACATCCTCATTAATTGGGTTTGTACTATACGTATATCCTAAACGCAATGGGAACTTATCAATACCCTTATATTGTATACCTGCAGAAACAATAGAGATGTTCTCCCAACCAAAACCGGCTACAGAGGCTGTTGGTGTCCATCCTGTTTCAGAAAAACCATCGGTATTCTCATAATCCACTAATCTATAATCCAATGCCAAATCAACATCACCCAAAGAATACCCTAAACCAAGGGAATAAATTGCAGGGTAATCCATATTAAAATCATTGGTGCTTGTTGAGTTATCCAAATAGGTATTTTCAAATTCAAAATCTCCAAATGATTGGGCTGTCTTATACGATGCCCCTGCTTTGAAACCAGTACCTGAATCATAGAACAATCCTAATTGTGCTCCAAAACCTAAGGCAGTCGCCTTGTCAGTTGATGGATATCCTGCTGCACTAGGATTGGCCGTTGGATTTGGTGCTAACTCTAATGCGGCATAATTGAATGTTGGCTCTATCCCTATTGAGAATTGATCTGATAATTCATAGGCCCAAGTAAGACCAACTTGTAATAACATATAATCAGATTCAATTCTACCAAAACCGCCCATGCTTTGAGGCATATTAATTGGGTTTGTGGTACTCTCAGGGAAAGTAACCCCAAAACCACTAATACCGAATGCAGAAGCACCAAAAGTATGCTTGCTGCCTTCCTTTCCCCACACCATTGCCAATGCTGGCAAAGGTGATACACCTCTATCATCTGCCGTAGTACCACTGAAGAAATTGCCAGTAGGTTGACCACTTGTATCAAACTCAGGTACCGTCGAATTTAATTGAGGTGAAGAAAAGAACAACCCAATATCAAACTTTAGAATTTTATCATCAAAGGTTGAAATTGCAGCAGGGTTCCATTGTAGTGCACCGGAAATATCCAAAGGTTGAGCTGTTGACGCACCACCCATTGACATGTTAACGGCGCCTACGCCCTGCATAATATGACCCGACTGTGCTAAAGCAGCAGTCGCAAAAATTAGAAACGATAAATTAAGAAATGTTTTTCTCATGACTATTGAATTTTTGTAGTTTCAGAAGCCTTTACCTATTATTGAAAGCATAAGCTTCTTATGTAATTTGCTTTAATACTTAAAAACACTTCAAAATTATTGCCGAAACATATGAAGTTTTATGACATTTATCATAGATACTTTTTAGAATGGCAGTAAGGGTGCTGAGTTCATTATTTACGAATGGTTTAAGGAATAAAAAAAAATTAAATGATTGTTTTTCAGTCATATAGAAAATAATTTTTGTAACAATTGTTACAAAAAGTACGAAGTTATATGACATATGTCATATAATGACCTCGCGTTTCAGGATAATTTTACACCAAGAAATATGAAGTATCATAAATACTCAAATTTCAACTTTAAATAATAAGTATAATGAAAGACCTAGTTATTTTAGGAGCGGGAACCTCGGGAACCATGATGGCCAACCATCTGGTTTCAAAACTTCCCAAAAAAGATTGGCAAATCACCATTATTGACCAGTATAAAACCCATTATTACCAACCAGGATTCCTTTTCCTCCCGTTTGATATTTATACAGAAGAACAAGTAAAAAAAACAGGGAAGAAATTCATACCCAAAGGGGTGAAATACATTCAAAAGAAAATAGAGCAAATATTCCCTGAGGACAACAAGGTAAAATTGGAAGATGAAACACTGGATTATGATATTTTGATAGTAGCCACTGGGTCTAAAATCGCTCCAGACGAGATTGAAGGAATGCAAGGGGAGCATTGGCATAAAAATGTCTTCGATTTCTACACCTATGAAGGCGCTTTGGCATTGCGTAATAAATTAAGAACATGGGAAGGGGGTAAATTGGTGGTACATATTACCGAAATGCCTATAAAATGTCCTGTAGCCCCTTTGGAGTTTGCATTTTTGGCAGATTCTTATTTCGGCAAAAAAGGAATGAGGGATAAAGTTGAAATAACCTACGTTACCCCACTATCAGGCGCCTTCACAAAACCAACCTGTACGACGGCATTAAATTATCTTTTGGAAGAAAAGCAAATTAAAATTGAAACAGATTTTGCGATAGAAAAAGTGGATAATGAAAATAAACAAATTGTGGATTATGCCGACAAAACTGTTCCTTATGATTTATTGGTAACAGTACCCACAAATATGGGCGATGAAGTCATAGAACGCTCTGGATTAGGAGATGATTTGAATTTTATACCGACTCACAAGCATACGTTGCAATCAAAAGCCCATGAAAACATATTCGTTATCGGGGATGCCACAAATGTACCGGCCTCAAAAGCAGGCTCAGTAGCCCATTTTCAGGCAGAAACTTTAACTGATAATATTATTCTTTATACCAAAGGTTATAAGTTAAAAGAAGAATTTGATGGGCACGCCAACTGCTTTATAGAAACCGGGAATAATAAAGCTTTACTCATTGATTTCAATTATGACCAAGAACCAGTCCATGGCACATTTCCCTTTGCTAAAATAGGACCTCTTAAATTATTAAAGGAAAGCGTATTCAATCACTGGGGCAAATTGGCATTTAGGTGGATTTATTGGAATATGCTTTTAAAAGGAATTGCAATTCCTTTTGTCTCTAGAAACATGAGTTTTAAAGGAAAAATATTTGATATTAAAGCTGAAAAACAACACGTATAAGTTATAATAAACATAAAAACAAAAATTATGGATTTAAACATAGCGGGAATTAGATTAGATGTTACTGAAGATGGATATCTAACGGATGTATCCCAATGGAATAAAGAAATAGCTGAAGAAATAGCTAAACAAGAAGGTATTGAATTAACGGATAAACACTGGGAGGTAATTTCCTGGATCCAGGAACAGGTAAAAAACGAAGTAGCTTTATCTATTAGGGGAATCAAGAAAAGTGGAGTGTTGAATATTAAAGAATTTTATGCGCTTTTTCCAGGTGGACCCTTAAAAAAATCTACAAAAATAGCAGGCGTTCCAAAACCAAAAAGCTGTATCTAATAACATTAATTAAAAGGGACAAAATCATAAAATCATGGGAAAGACAAAAGTTAAAAAAATGCTTTTCATTTTATCCAAGGCTACTATTGAAAACGCCTATGCGGCCTTTGTAATGGCTAATGGAGCACGTATGGAAGGTATTGAATCTGAAATATTCTTTACTTTTTTTGGATTGGAAGCAATACAAAAGAAGAAGCTTGAACATTTACGTGTCGCTACTGTAGGTAACCCAGCAATGCACATGCCGACAATGCTTGGTGGTCTGCCAGGTGTAGAGGCATTCGCCACCAAAATGATGAAAAAGGAAATGGAAAAGTTGGATATGCCTCCAATTGGTGAATTTTTGGAAATACTTTCCGATTCCGGATGTAAACTATGGGGTTGTAAACTTGCAGTGGACATGTTCCATCTTAAAAAAGAAGACTTGATTGATCAATTGGATGGTATTATCACAATCGGTGATTTTTATAGCAGGGCTGATCAAGAAGGTACACATCTACTTTTTATTTAGGTGCATAGATAAGAGTGGTACAACTTCTTCAACTTTGTATAAACAATGAACCCTGATGTATAAGATCAGGGTTCATTGTTTTACCAACTTATCATAAAAAAATTGATTATAACTAGTCTGTTCCCGAC
>JBATIW010000030.1:0-3320 GCA_049668005.1 Maribacter sp. | reverse complement strand
GTTTCAAACTAGTTATAATCCGTTGGAGAAATTTTCAAAGAATATGATAATCCCTTCTGAGGAAGATAAATACTACCGATACCAGACCGTACAGGGTTACGTTCACGATATGGGAGCGGCCATGCAGGGTGGTGTTGGAGGACATGCGGGTCTTTTTAGCAATGCCAATGATGTTGCCAAGATCATGCAGATGTACTTACAGGGCGGTGAGTATGGTGGCCAGCATTTTTTGGATTCCAGAACTATCAAAAAGTTTAATACCTGTTACTTCTGCGAAAAAAACGTACGAAGAGGGGTTGGTTTTGATAAACCACAATTAAAGGACAAAGGTCCAACTTGTGGTTGTGTTTCCCGAAAAAGCTTTGGTCATAGTGGTTTTACAGGTACCTATACTTGGGCAGATCCAGATGAAGAGCTGGTTTATGTATTCCTGTCCAACAGGACATACCCGACCGCATCGAACACACTTTTAGTTAAATCTGCGTTAAGAACGAGAATTCAGCAAGCTATTTACGACGCTATTGTGAATTAATGTGAGTTGGATATATCTAATTCAGTTTTTTGTTGGTTATTAAATAATTACACGTTATTGTCAGGTTGAGCGCAGTCGAAACCTATTAAAAAGTTATATGTTTTGAAGACCTTTCGGCTGCGCTCAAGGTGACACTCCCTGGTTTTTATTAAAAAACTGCCTTAAAAGCAAATTTCTTGAGTCGAACTCGTGTTAATTGAGGTTCAAATTACAGATTTGAAAAATTTCAATTTTTACATTCTTAACCGGTTGGTTACGCATACTGTTTATCTTGAAACCATCATGTTTCTTTCAGATTAAACTAACAACTTCTTAAACTTTTTGTAAATAAAACGGTGGGACATCGACATAACCTTCGATTTGATTAAATTTGAACAATGAAGATAGCTATAGTTTGTTACCCAACTTTTGGAGGTAGTGGTGTGGTGGCCACTGAATTAGGGATTGCACTGGCCGATAGGGGTCATGAAGTCCATTTTGTTACATATCGTCAGCCGGTACGATTAGACCTTTTGAGCCATAGGGTTCATTTTCATGAGGTTCACGTTCCAGAATACCCTTTGTTCCACTATCAGCCCTATGAATTGGCTTTATCCAGTAAGTTGGTTGACACCGTAAAGATGTTTGGAATAGATTTACTTCATGTTCATTATGCCATTCCACATGCCTATGCGGGCTATATGGCTAAAAAAATGTTAGAGGAGGAAGGAATTTATCTTCCAATGATCACAACGCTGCACGGTACGGATATTACCTTAGTCGGAAAACATCCTTTTTATAAGACTGCCGTAAACTTCAGTATTAACCAATCTGATGTTGTTACTTCGGTTTCAGAGAATTTGAAGCAACGAACCCTTGAAATCTTTGATATTAAAAAGGAAATTGAGGTAGTTCCCAATTTTATTGATAAGAGTAAGTACAGTACTTCGTTTACAGATTGCCAAAGGTCATTAATGGCTGAGGATAATGAGCGGATTATCACCCATATCAGTAATTTTAGAGCAGTTAAACACATTCCTGACGTAATTCACATTTTTAATAAGATACAAAAGGAAATTCCCGCTAAATTGGTCATGGTGGGTGAGGGGCCTGAAAAAGAAAATGCCGAATTCCTATGCGAACAATTAGGTATCATGGATAAGGTGCATTTTCTAGGGAACAGCAATGAAATAGATCGAATCTTGTGTTTTTCCGACCTGTTCTTATTGCCCTCTAAATCCGAAAGTTTTGGATTGGCGGCTTTGGAAGCTATGATAAATAGAGTACCTGTTATTTCTACTAATGCTGGCGGCATACCAGAGGTTAATATACATGGTGTAACCGGTTATTTAAGTGAAGTAGGTGATGTTGAGGATATGGCGGGTAATGCATTGAAAATCCTTAAGGATGATACGATTTTAGAGGAGTTCAAGGAAAATGCAGCGGAGGTTGCTAAAAAATTCGATATCCTGAATGTGCTTCCGTTGTATGAATCCATATATTTAAAGGCATATAAAACCAGATTGCAAAATACTTTAAATTAAGATGCGGTATTTGTCACTATTTATTTTTGCCATAATTCTGTCCTGCAATGGACAGAAAAAGGCAGCAATGAAGGATAAGAATGACATGAACATGGGTAATGAAAAACTTACCTTATTACTGCAGGATAATTATAGTGGTTCTGATGTTGCCGAAACATTGGTCATTAAGGATGTCAAGGCCCTAAAAAGCTTTTATTCCAAAATAAATAAGACCCGAAAGCCTGGCTTGCCTGTTCCGGAGGTTGACTTTACCAAAGAAATGATATTGGTTCATTGCAGCGGTGAACAAAAAAATGGAAAACAAGCATTATTATCCGTTGAAGAAGAAAATGAAGAAGAGGTGATTATAACCACTTCTGTTAAAAAATCGAAAAAAAGTAGTACATCTTCGGCTATTATCAGTCCGTTTAGTATCTATAAAATGCCATTGACATCAAAAGAGATTTCTTTTAAAGCTCAGGATTAGCGTTACGTATAACGATATTAATTGCCTTTAATCCAACAGTTAATCTTTCCATCGAAAATAACAACAGTTTAAAGTACTTTATTGCTTTACATTAAGTTCCATGCTATTTTTATAGTCTAGTAGTCCCAAAATCTAGACCTATGAAAAACAATATGCTTTGTGTATTGGTAATGCTGATGCTTGCCACCACTCCGATTTTTTCCCAAGATAGTTTACAAATCACCTCAAGAGATAGTCTTGTCCAAAGTTCTTGGATGTTTGGATTAGGGTATAATTTTATCGATGATTCGGGTGATGCTTTCAATGACTTTACTACTATTAAAGATCAATGGAATGCAGTTGCTTTTCCTTCTAGAATAAGTATAGGGCGATATTTCAAGAATGGTCTCGGAATCGAAGCCATTGGTACATATAACAAATACAATAAAGGCAATACTATTGATGGGATTACAATTCCAGAGGATATCGATTATTATGGTTTGGATACACGACTAAGCTATGACCTTAACAAACTAATTGGAGAAACTGCCTGGTTTGATCCATATGTCGGTGTTGGAGTTGGTTTTGCAGATGCAAATAACGAGCCACGCGGCACTTATAATGCGGTTGTAGGGTTTAGAACTTGGTTTTCCGACCGATGGGGGCTGGACTTAAGCTCCAGTGGTAAATGGTCTTTTGGGACGGATGCTACGAATCATATACAACATTCAGCCGGTGTTGTATATCAATTTGAAATAGAAAAAGGGCTCTCTAAGAAAGGTGCTGAAAAATTAGCGATGATTGAGGCATTTGAAAAAGA
>JBATIW010000029.1:0-7727 GCA_049668005.1 Maribacter sp. | reverse complement strand
AATTCAATCCAACACCTATTTTAAAATTACCATAGGTGTAATTGCCAGCGAAAGTGACGGTGTGCCTTACATCTAAATTATTGGCAAATGTCTTGGGTACAATATCTTCAAAGGTGTAATTATTAGTATTGTAGGTGTAACTGATCCAAGCACTATAATCAGCTGTTTTCTTGTTGATTAGAAATTCAATCCCTTTGACCGTATAATTGCCAATTTCTTCATTGAACTGCCCCTCGCTCTGAAAACCTTGTGTTCTTGCACTAATACCATTGACCTTCTTATAAAAACCTTCAAGTCCAACATAAAGGCTATGATGGTCATAGTTCAAGCCAAAAGAACCTTGTTTGCTTTTGGTAATGGGTAGTGGTAGAAGACTGTTTTCGGGATCGGCGATATACCATCGACGTTTTTCAATGCCTAAAAAATTCTGCTCCAGATCTACCACTTGATGGGTCGTCTGGTTTTTGAATTCCCCTTGTAGCTCCATTTTAAAATCGTTAACTATTTCATAATTGACGTTGAGTCGAGGTTCAATATTATATTCGCTGAATGTGTCTAGGTTTTCAATATAATTTAAACGTGCACCTCCTCGTGCAAATAGTTTTTCGTTAGGGGAATTATATTCCAGTTCTGAGAAAAGGGAATGTGTTCTCATAACCCCTTTTATGTTATTCTGATAAGGAGGTTGGGTTACTTCTGAAAAGTTGAATACACCTGTTTCTTTTAGTTGGTAGCCATTCAACCAATGTAAGGTTTCATTCAGTTTATAAATCGTATTCAACTTTAGTGCAGTTTCAATGACTTCGTTTTCTTGGGATAGTATCTGTGGGGAATTTAAAGTGGTATTCTCTGAATCAAGATTATAGCGCGTGTAATAGGCATTGATTTTCGTGAAGAAAGTATCACTCCAAATACTTTCCAAACTACCGCCAAAAGAAAGATTCGTTTGGTTTAAACGGCTTTGGGTTTCCCGCAAAGCTGTAAGGTTCTGCTCGGTATAATCCAGATTGTTATTTATGTTGATAAAACTGACCCTGATTTTATGGTCGGGGTTTATATCATAGAGCAGTTTTGCCGTAAAGTCATAAAAATAGAAATTTTCATCTCTCTTGAATTCGTCTGACGGGCCTGTACCTCCTTTGATTTGAGTATCTTGAAATGCTCTTTTGAAAAATTCATCGTAGGTTGGGGTATTGAAGAAATCGGTTAATGATCGTCTCCCGGAAAATTGAAATGCGGCCTTATCTGCCAAAGGAACTTGCCCATAAATATCACCATTGATTAAATTAAAACCTGCACCTCCAAAAAAATCATCGGCAATTTCATTTTTGGTTTCAATATCAAGCACGCCACTTACGCCATCCCCATATTGCGCACTGGTGCCATTTTTTATTAGTGTTACCTTATCTGTTAAATACGGATTGAATGCTGAAATAAGACCGAAAAAGTGCCCGGATTGGTACATTTTAATTCCGTCCCAAAGAATAAGATTTTGATCATTGGTGCCACCGCGAATATTGATGTTGGATACGGTTTCGTCTATACTTTTAATTCCCGGAAGTGCCTGTATGGTCTGTAATACATCGGGCTCTATCAATCCTGGTAAGATTCCAAAATCCCCAGGGGTTAATTGAATGCTCGCATCAAGTCCTTTGCTAAGACCAGTTGTTAAAAATTGATACACTATTACCTCATCCAATTGTTCATAGCTAAGGTCAAGGAGTAGGGATTTACATGGTTTTTGACTTACAAGTTCTTCTGCGGAAAGAAATAGTGGCTTGAAGCCAATATGTTTTATTTGGATAATTGATTTTCGCGGAATGTTCTGCAATGAAAAATGGCCGTCTTCCCCTGTTATTGTAGCAACATCACTCTCAAATACCTCAACGGAAGAAGCTGTAACCGTGTTTTCCTTAAAATTGTCCAAAACAATTGCGCAGATATCAACGGTGGTACTTTTGGTCACTGTAAAATAGCGCTCATTTAACTTCTGGATCTTTACTTGAGTTTGGTTTTGTATGCTATGAAGTATCTCTTGTAGACTATCAGTTTCAGGGATACTGATTGTTACACCGCCAATATCCTCATCAACATAAGAGAATTTTATATCGTATTTGACTTCCAGATTATGAAGTATGTTGATTAGGTTTGAGGTAAGCGCATTCTCGTCTTGTGCCATTATTATTTTGGGAACTGATAATAACAACAAGAAGATGAAAAAAGATAAAAGGTGCTTATGGTGCGCTTTCGGCATAGAACAACACTTTTTGACCTTCTAATTTAAACTTTATTTGAGAAGGAACACTAATACTCTGTAACGCTAAATCTGTATTTGTGTTGCTAAAAGTGCCTGTAAATAATTTATTAATATCAATATTTTGGGTTTCAACCTTAATATTATGTTGTCTTTGAAACTCATCTAAAACAAACTTCAAAGGAATACTCTTAAAAGAACTCTCATTATTCATCCAAGATGGAGTTTTGGTACTGGGTTTTTCGGCTTCTATTATAGTACCGTCAATTACCATAAATGATGTTCCAGCAGGTAATTTGGTTTCGGTATTATTGAAAGTAACACTGACCAATCCCTCAAAACAAGTTACCTCAAAATAACCTTTCCTAGTTTCAACATTGAACTGTGTTCCTAATACGGCCACAATACCTTGGTCTGTGGAGACCGTAAAACGTTTTCCTTTGGCAACTTTAAAAAATGCTTCGCCTTCTAAGGATACATTTCTTTCTTTATCCCATTTTTTCTCGCTATATGAGATTTCAGAATCGGCATTCAACAGTATTTCTGAGGTATCAGGGAGAGTTACCTCTTTATTTTCAGCATATTGGGTAGCAATATTTTCATTCAAAGTGTTCAAATAAAAATAGGAACCTACCATAATGATCGTTACAGCGGCTGCGACCCTCAAGAATCTTTTGAAAGGTTTTAATTGAACCACTTTTGTTTCTTGTAATGTTCGCTTGTTTTTTAATGCTTTGTACGCATCATCCACATCAAAATCAGGGGCTTCCAATGTACTGGAGGCCTCAAGAATTCGCTGATAAGACGCATACTCGTCAGAATTCTTGAATTCCGCGAGCTCAGTCTCAGTGAGTTCATTATTGAGCCATTTTGCCAAGTAATTTTCTTGCATGATTTCTAGCTTTATATCCTAATAACAATTCAAAATTAAAAAACCCTACTTTCTTTTTGTTGTTTATTTTTAGTTGGTCATTGACGGTACTAAACTTATGGAACGAAAACAACAGTAATACCATGACACATTTGGTTTTCGAATTGGATGAAATATACTTATACCATCAATCATCAACCTATTATTAAATTCCATCTATTTGTTCTCGAATCGTTTTCAATGCCAAATGCATTCGTTTTTCTATAGCCTTTACACTAACGCCTTCCATTTCGGCAATCTCAGCATATTTTTTTCCATCTATTCGATTCAATAAAAAAGTGGTGCGCTGGTTTTCGGGTAATGCATCCAAGACTTTGTTCAGTTTTTCCCTGAACTCGTTTTCTTCCATCAAATAATCTGGAGACTCGTAATTGGTATTATTTACCTTATCGGCGTGCTTTAATCTAACTTTTTCCGCCTTGATAACATTAAGGTATAGATTGTTGGCTATTGTATACACATAAGCTTTGGCTTTATCAGGTGCAACTTTAGCACAGTTCTCCCAAAGTTTTACAAAAGCTTCCTGTACAGCATCGTAGGCTTTTTCTTCATTACCGAATTTATAATATATGTAGTTAAAAACCGTTTTGGAATTAGCCCTGAAGAGATTACTATATACCTCTTCATCACATACATTATCTTTTGTGTTGGTGCTCAATTAGTTGGTTTTATACCAAAGATATTTGAAAAAAATGAAATAATGGGGTAGGGTATTTTTAAAGTTGGTTGTTTTATGGTCATACGAACAAAAAAAATCCAAATCGTTATGAAAAAGTTTATTAATTACGCATTTTACGCCAGCCTACTAATAATAGGGCTTACGTTCACCTCATGTCAGGATGAGTTTGAAAAGTTGCCTGAAGATGAAGCACAGCAAGAGGCTATTGCTGCCAATTCCACTACAGCTAAATTAATTGAGAATACAAGTTCCAATGATGGTTCTTTCGACAATATTGTTGATGAATCCAGCTGTTTCAATATTAAATTTCCATATGCTGTGGAAGTTAATGGCGTTGAACTTACGATCAGCTCGCATGAAGATCTTGATGCCATAGAGGAAGTTTTTGATGCCTTGGAAGAGGATGAGGATATTTTGGATATTATCTTTCCAATAACAATTTCTTTGGCGGATTATGCTGAGATTACCATTAACGGGATTGAAGATTTACGTGCACTTGCCCAAGATTGTAAAGAAGGTGGTGATGATGATGATATTGAGTGTATAGATTTTGTATACCCAATTACCCTGTACACTTTTGACCTTAACAATGAGGAAACAGGAAATGTTTCAGTGAAAAGCGATAAAGACCTTAGACTTTTCTTCGCTGGGTTGGATGAGAATGACCTAATCAGTTTAGATTTCCCAGTTACCTTAAAACTTTATGATGGTTCGACAATGGTTGTTGATTCGAATGCAGAATTGGCCAACGCTATTGAAAATGCAAAGGAATTGTGTGATGAGGATGATGACAATGATTATAACGATGATGATTTTACCCAAGAACGATTGGAGAATTATTTAGTTGAATGTCCTTGGTTGATTCACGAAGTTAAACGTGAGAACCAATTGCAGACCGACCAGTATATTGACTATGTAATGAATTTTACCGAAGATGGTGCTGTGAAAATTGTTGATAGGGAAGGTAATATGCTCAATGGTACGTGGTCAACTAGAGTTGCTGAACATAAAGTACTATTAAAATTAGAGTTTGATGAATTGGTCGATTTTACCTTAGAGTGGTATGTCTATGAGATTGGTGAAGGTAAGATTAAATTATATGCAGGTGATGGTAACAGAATAATCATGCATATGGGCTGTGATATTATTAATGATGATCCAAATACATTAAGGGAAATCTTAAAGGAATGTAGTTGGGTAATTAAAAAAGTATACAACCAAGGCGAGGAAATCAAAAGACTTATAGGTTTTGAATTTAAATTCATGCCAGAAGGAGTTGTTACTCTAAGTAATGGAGATTATGCTTCTGAAGGAAGCTGGGAAATTACTGCCAATGAACAAGGTAGATTGGTTATGGCAATCACTATGGGCCAAGAACCTGATCCAATGGATCCAACAGCGTCTGCAATTAGTTTTGAGTGGCCATTGAGCGAGTTAAGACAAGACCGATTGAAATTCGAGATTCCTGAAATTGGTTATGAGTTGGTATTGCAGAGAGATTGCGAAGGTAACGATGATGGTGATGTCCCTGAAATTAGAAACATAATGATGGGTGGCGATTGGACGCCTGAATTAATGAATGCAGAGGGCATGGATATTACCAATAACTTGGCAGGCTATACTTTTTCCTTTGATCTAGATCATATGGCGTCGGCTACAATAGGTGAAACTGGTCCTTCTTATCCAGGAAGCTGGAGAGTTTTACGAAATAGCGATGGACACTTAAAAGTCTATTTGAATTTTGGAGACGATGAACCCTTGGTTGAAGTAACTGATCATTGGAAGGTTATTTCGGTCAGCACAGATGAAATTGTATTGAAAAGTTATAGTGATTACTATACTAATGCAGGAGGCGATGCTGAAAAAACATTGGTCTTTAAAAAGAAATAAAATAGAGAACACCCTGAGGCCATTGTGCCTCGGGGTTTCTTTTTATGTATAACCCCAAAATTCCTACCTATGAAACTAAGAATGATGTTTATGGCAATTGCCTTACTAAGTATGGGATTAATTATTTCCTGCAGTAAGGACGACGAAACAAAAGTTGAAGAAGAAATCACTGCAGCCGATATGTCAGAAATAAAGGCCAATGTTGAATCTGGTGATTGGATAATAACCAATTATTTAGATGATGATAATGATGAAACCATCAATTATGATGGGTACACTTTTACCTTCAATGCTGATGGCATATTAGGTGCAACTAATGGTAACATTGCTGTATCCGGTGCCTGGTCATTGACCTCTTCGGATGAAGATGAATTGGATTTCAATATTTTCTTTACATCGCCAGATATATTTGAAGTACTTGCAGATGATTGGGAAATAAAAAAGTACTCAAGTTCAAAAATTGAGCTGATTGATGTCAGCAGTGAGGATAGTAGTACCGATTATTTGACTTTCGAGAAAATTTAACCCTTTTTTGCCCCACATTTCTATGAAGAGCATCCATTTTAAATGGGTGCTTTTCTCTTTTTTAAAAACTTGGGGACCAATAAATCCCATTTCTGTATATAAACCAAAAGTATGCTACAGTTTGAGTTGATGTTGAATCGAACAAACTACTATTCTTATTAACACTCACTTGCCAATGGGCACTAGATTTCTTTACTTTGCAGTCCTCCGCTAATAAAGTAAGAATATGTTTGATAATTTAAGCGAAAAGCTAGATAAAGCACTCCACGTCCTAAAAGGACACGGGCAAATTACCGAAATCAATGTTGCTGAGACCACCAAGGAAGTCCGAAGGGCTTTATTGGATGCCGATGTCAACTTTAAGATAGCCAAAGAGTTTACCAATAGGGTAAAGGAAAAGGCCTTGGGTCTGAATGTATTGACCTCTTTACAACCAGGGCAATTAATGGTTAAAATAGTAAAGGATGAACTCACCCAATTAATGGGTGGTGAAACCGAGGGAATTGACCTTTCCGGTTCGCCTTCGATTATTTTAATGTCAGGTCTTCAGGGTTCTGGTAAAACTACATTTTCAGGTAAACTGGCGAACTACTTAAAGACCAAAAAATCTAAAAAACCGTTATTGGTCGCCTGTGATGTATATCGTCCTGCAGCGATAGACCAATTGCATGTAGTAGGGGATCAAATAGGCATAGAGGTATATTCCGATAGGGAAAATAATGATCCCGTATCACTGGCAAAAGCTGGTATTGCCCATGCGAAGACGAATGGTCATAATGTGGTCATCATTGATACAGCGGGTCGTTTGGCCGTGGATGAAAAAATGATGACCGAAATATCCAATATACATGCGGCTATTCAACCTCAGGAAACACTTTTCGTGGTAGACGCAATGACAGGTCAGGATGCCGTGAACACCGCAAAGACATTTAATGATGTCTTGAATTTTGATGGGGTTATCTTAACCAAGTTGGATGGTGATACTAGGGGCGGTGCTGCCATATCAATTAAATCGGTAGTGGATAAACCCATAAAGTTTATAGGTACGGGTGAAAAAATGGAGGCTATTGATGTCTTTCATCCTTCAAGAATGGCTGAACGTATTTTGGGCATGGGAGATGTTATCTCACTGGTTGAAAGGGCCCAAGAACAGTTCGATGAAGAGGAGGCTCGAAAAATCCAAAAGAAAATAGCCAAGAATAAATTCGGTTTTGATGATTTTTTGAATCAGATTCAGCAAATAAAGAAAATGGGAAACATCAAGGACCTTATGGGCATGATTCCCGGTGCAGGAAAAGCTTTGAAAGGACTTGATATTGATGATGATGCGTTTAAACATATTGAGGCAATCATCCACTCCATGACCCCTGATGAACGTGCAACGCCGGCAAAGTTGAATGCCAGTCGTAAAAAACGAATAGCAAAAGGAAGTGGTCGCGATGTAAAGG
>JBATIW010000028.1:0-3539 GCA_049668005.1 Maribacter sp. | reverse complement strand
CAGCAATCCTACCCAAACTTCTGCCAACCACTGAAACTTCCAAACTATGGGTAAGCCGTGTGTGCACAAAATCGGTCTTTGAAAGCGGTATGACCTGGGTCTTATCTTGCAGGCTTCGAAAAGCCGAGGAAAATATAATCCGGTCATAATCAACTTCAAAACCCAAACGGGTCTCATCCTGTTCCTTTCGTATTCTTTTATGCGTATCGCCATGGCGCTTAAGCGATAGTAATTGTTCCCAGTTCATAGTAGCAAATTAGTAATGGCAAGATACATTATTTGAATGTTAAGAAATAGGTTAACCGCTGTGAAATATTCAACATTAAAATAACATTTAGGTAACCTTTTCATGAATTACTTTTAATGTGTTCTTAACCTTGTTTTTATACTTAATCAGTTCCTTTGCAGCGATGTTTTAATCTAAAGAATGAGAAAAATACCATTGTTGATACTGTTGCTTCTAAGCTCAGTTTTAATGGCCCAAAATACCGGTTCAATCGTCGGAAAAATTACAGACAAAGAGTACAATAACGAACCTTTGGCCTTTGCTAATGTATTACTTAAAAATACCTCTAAGGGAACTTCCTCGGATTTTGATGGGCTTTATGCCTTTGAGAATTTAGGACCTGGCTCTTGGACCGTAGAATTTTCTTTTGTCGGATATGTGACGCAAGAAATAGTAGTTGATGTGGTTGTTGGTAAAGTAACCGAAGTAAATATTGCCCTGGGAGCAGGAAGCGTTTCGCTGGACGAGGTAGTAGTTGCTGTCTCGTCGAGTAAAGATTCAGAAATAGCTTTATTACTTGAACAAAAAAAGTCTCTTGTAATTCAGGAGGCCATAAGTGCAGAAGCCTTAAAACTGAAGGGGATTGATAATGCAGCTGCTGCTGTTGCCCAAATTTCAGGGATTTCCAAGCAGCAAGGTTCGAGTAACGTTTATGTTAGAGGTCTTGGTGACAGATATCAAAATACGACGATGAATGGACTCTCATTGCCCTCAAATGATGTTAATAAAAAGAATATTGATCTTGATATCTTCGGATCAAGTATAATAGAGAATGTGTCTGTTAGTAAGGCATATTCTTCTACATTTTATGGAGATTTCGCGGCAGGTAATGTTAATATCGATTCCAAGGAATATACTGGTAATGGTTATTTAGAGGTTTCATTGGGTAGTGGTTTAAATTCTAATGCAGCTGGTGAAAATTTCGTGCGAAGTGAGGGGCCAAGCAATTTTGGTTTCTACAATAGATATAGCAATAATCCATTCGCTATTGTTTTGGCCCATGGTATAGATCCACAGGAGGCCTGGGACCCAATTAACATTTCTGGTGCAATTGAAGGCGGCTATTCCTTTTCAATTGGTAAAGAATCTCGTTTAAGCCTTTTTGGTGCCACTTCCTTTAAAAATGGTTATGAATTGTTAGAAGGGCCAGCGCGTGATTTTACCAACGTTCTTAAAACAGATTTTCCAAATGTCCAGGAATATTCCTATAATACAACAACTACCGCACTCGCAAATATTGGCTATAGGATAAATCCTAAACACAAAGTAAAATTTAGTTCTCTATTTATAAATAATTCCGCTGATGCCGTCGGTTACTACGGAATAAACGGACTTGGCACAAACAGGGATGCCATCCTAAATACCGATGATGGGTTTTATGTTATGAATGCTCAGTTTAATCAGGATATGATTTTTGTAAATCAACTTACCGGCTTACATAATTTTGAAGATAAAGTTACTTTAGGTTGGGGTATAGGGTACAATAATGTCTTCTCAGATGAACCCGATAGAAAACGAATTACCTTGGAAAATTATCAATTCGCTTTAGATGGAGACAATAATACAAACCCCGTTTTTTATACAAATATTCCTTTCGACAATCAGAGGTTCTTTCAAAGTATAAATGATGATGAACTAAACAGTTACATCAATTTAGGTTTTAAGCTATCTGAGAAGGTGAAATTGAATTTTGGATATAACGGTAGAACCAAGGAACGTAGGTTCAGTAGCATCAGATATGGATATGAAATACTGGATAGGGATAATACCCCTGTTATGGACATCACTAATTTTAATTCAATTTTTAATGTTTCAAACATTAATATCCCTAAGGGAGCCGGATTGTATGATTTAATTGTTCTCAACCCTATTAACAATCAAATAGGCAACAAAAACCGGCCGGGATTACCAGAAAACACCTATACTGGAAATCTGGATATTCATGGCGTTTTTGCCTCTGCAGAATTTAGCCTGGGCGAGAAATGGTATTTGGTTCCAGGTTTCAGAGTTGAATCATTTTCCCAAAGGGTAGAATATGATGTTATCAACATAAGACCAGATGATCCAGGTTTTCGTAATGTTTATGAAAATATTTATTTGCCAAGTTTAAATGTACGCTATGCCTTAAATGATGATTCTAATTTGCGATTTGCCTTCAGCAAAACCGCATCTTTTCCAGAATTTAAAGAAGTTGCCCCATTTGTATACGAATCTGTAATCCAAAGAATTGGCGGTAACCCAGATCTTTTAGGGGGTTTAAATGGCACCGGACCTACTTATTCTGATATATACAACTATGACCTAAAGTACGAATGGTTTTTAGAGCAAGGTGAAATCATCTCATTAGCCGCCTTTGCAAAAACGATAAAAAATCCGGTAAACAGGGTTGTGGCGGCAGATGCAACAGGTACCCAGCGTTATTTCAGAACTGGTGATCAAGCAGACATTTATGGGGTTGAACTTGAAGTTCGTAAGAACCTATTATATGATACTGAGGATAATCCAGTGTTATCACTAGGGTTAAATGCAGCATATACAAGTACCCAACAAGATTTAAAAGACATTTCTGCCGGATCTGAAAATACATTTGGAACCTCTTTTGACAGAACTTCTGATGCGTTGGAAGGAGCGTCCCCTTTTATTATCAATGCCGATCTAAATTTTAGTCCCGAGTTTGGTAAATACAAGCCTAAAGCTACCGTGGTGTATTCTTATTTCTCAGATAGAATATTTTCATTGGGAGCCGGAAGCTTGGGTAATATTTTAGAAAAATCAGTCTCAACGCTAAATTTCATTTGGAAAAACGAAATTGGGGAGCATTTTGAGGCTAATCTGACTGCAATGAATCTGCTGAATCCTGATGTTTCCTTAGTTAGAGAAAATACAGGGATAGGTGATGTAATTATAAGAGAGTATAACCTTGGGGTTAACATTGGGCTAACCCTCAAATATAAATTTTAATTCTATTTAATCTTAAGACAATGAAAAACAAGTTTTTATTTTTTGGTATAGCCGCTGCACTTTTATTCGCATGCGAAAAGGACAATACCCCGGATATTGTTATAAATGATAACAGTATAACCAATAATGTTTCAGGTGGAGGTGAAGAACCTGGAGATACCACAGTTAATTTGAGTGGCGTATATACAGAAAATCTCACCCTGGATTCCGAAGTTGACTACGTTATTACAGGTCCAGTTTTAATGGCAGCAGGTACTACCCTAAGTATCCCAGCTGGGATGACTATTAAGGC
>JBATIW010000027.1:0-1567 GCA_049668005.1 Maribacter sp. | reverse complement strand
GCGGTGAGAAGCTTTCGGTTCGCGCCGGCCGAAGTCGATTTAACCTGGCAACGCTACCTGCAGCTGAGTTCCCCGTAGTCGAAGACATAAAGGCGGGTCAAACGATTCAGGTTTCGCAGGCGTCATTAGGTCGGCTGATTGAGAAGACGCATTTTTCGATGGCACAACAAGATGTTCGGTATTACCTGAACGGAATGCTGTTGGAGACCAGCGGGAAATTTCTTCGCACGGTTGCGACAGACGGGCATCGCCTTGCCCTTTGCCAGACAGAGTTACCGGCAAAGGTTGACGAGCAGCAGGTCATCGTGCCGCGGAAAGGTGTTCTCGAATTGCAGCGGCTCATGAGTGGTGAGGGTGACTTGAATATAGAGCTGGGAGCGAACCATATTCGGATACAACTCGAGGGCATTCGGTTTACATCGAAGCTGATCGATGGGCGCTTTCCCGAGTATGACCGCGTCATTCCAAAAGAATCTTCGAACGAGCTGAAAGCGGATCGGGGCGAGTTTAAGGGCGCGCTGCAGCGTACGGCCATCCTCTCGAATGAGAAGTACCGGGGAATTCGGCTGGTGATTAGAGACAGCGGCGTCGTTCTCCAGGCGCATAATCCCGAGCAGGAAGAAGCTGAGGAAGAGCTTGAGGTCGAGTACAGCGGCGAGGATATCGAGATTGGCTTTAACGTGAATTACCTGCTGGATGCGCTGGGCGCCGTGGAGGGCGACGCGGTTACGCTCTCGGTCCAGGACAGCAATTCCAGCTGCCTGATCCGGCAGCCGGGGAATGACGACAGCAAGTTTGTGGTTATGCCTATGCGGCTATAGGCCGGTCTCGAGCAGCCGGCGAGAGCATCATGATCCGCTTGTTCCGCGCCAGCAATTTCCGCTGCCTGGAAAAGGTCGAACTGCAGCTAGCGTCCGATTTCAGCCTGATTTACGGGGCCAACGCCTCCGGCAAGACAAGCTTGCTGGAGGCGTTGGCGTATCTGGGACGCGGAAAATCCTTTCGTGGAGCAAGTACCGCGGACCTGATCCAGCACGGCAAAGACGAATTTGTCCTTTTTGGACAGGTTCACAGTAATGCCCGGACACGCAGCCTTGGGGCGAGGAACAGCCGAAGTGGGCTGGAGGTTCGTGTGGATGGGGAAAGCGATGGCGGCGGTGCGGCGCTGGCAGAAGCGCTTCCCCTTCAGCTTATTGACCCCGAGGTGCATAACCTGGTCGCCGGTGGGCCAGAGCTTCGCAGGCGGTTTATCGATTGGGTGGCGTTCCACGTGGAACAAGAGCACCTGCTGGCATGGCGGCGGTTCAAGCGGGCGCTGAAACAGCGCAATGCGGCATTGAAGGCCAAGTCGTCGGCGGCGACGATTCGTAGCTGGAATGTCGAATTTGAGGAGCTGGGCGCCGAGCTCGACGAATCGCGGCGCAGGGCGTTGGCGGTGACGCTGGATGCGCTGATTGGCTTTGGGCACAAGCTGCTTGGCACGGAACTGGATTTTGAATATCAGCAGGGCTGGGGCCGGGATAAATCGCTTCGGGATGCGCTGGAGGAAGGGCTACAGCGCGACCTG